>CAIKYI010000447.1 GCA_903831545.1 uncultured Methylobacter sp.
CACCGGAAAGTTGGTTATCAATTATTCAAGTCTTGAAGAGCTTGATGGAATCCTTGGCCAGATTAATGCCTGAAGCTCAAGGTTCAGAGTCGGTGTGATTTTTTCAGGCTCGTCTTATAATCCCGGTCGGGATTATAAGACGAGGAAAAGCGTGTTTTAAAAAGTTCTTCGCTAAAAATGGCTTTATGCCACATTAAGAAAGATTTTAATAACAGGGTTTGTGCCCTTGGTTTTCTTTAATGTATTAACGTTGTCGATTATCGACTGGTCGACAATGCAATTTCTAATGTAAGGCTCACTTCCAAAATAGATGTTGTCGACTTTCATGCCAAGCTTTAATTGAGCCAGCGAAATTTCAACAATCGTGGATGACCAGCGATTATTTTGTCGCGTATTAACCACCAGACCTTTCTTCCATCGTTCTGTGGCTACCGCCAGCAATTTGGATTTGATGATGGCGTCTTTAAGTTCTTCAACGGTTGCGCCTTTAAGCGCATTAGAAAATATTTCTACAATATCAGCGTCATAAAAGCTTTCTTTTCTAATCATCATTTGACTTAACGCAACATCTGCAAACATTGGTTTTCCGGTCATTGAACCGTCAATGTAAGCGATATAATCACTCACCACACTAATTATGCGTGCTCCCAGGGGAATGTTGTCTTTAGACAGGCCATCAGGGAAGCCTTGGCCGTCAAAGCGTTCGAACTGATATCTGATTAAAAGAGCCGCGCCTTCAAACTGTTCCAATCCGCTCAACAGTGCTTCTCCGTCAACCGCATGACCCAAGTAGCGGTATTTGTCGACTACAGACATTGAATAAAAAGGTTTTTTTATCAGACTGTTCGGTAAATGTATCTTGCCAATTTGTAGCAGCATTGCGGCATAGAGAAGATTTGTCTTGTCTTCTGCATTCATGTCCAAAGCGCCGGCAATCAGTAAAGATTTTTCAGCGATGAATTTTGAATGCTCGCTTTTAATGTCGACTTGTTTTTCAATAATATGCGAGAGCGTTCTGACAAAGTTAATGTCTTGTTTTTTTAGGCTCTCATTAGGAATATCAGGATGCTGCGTAGCATTCTTGAACTTTTCGATGTAACTTCTTATTTTGTTTTCCATTATCTTCACCTCTATGCGCTTATTCAGCGATGAGTTTTCTGGTTCCAAATTTACAGATGGTAAGCCAGTTTATTATGTATGGCGTTTTTTCAGTTCTGAAAGCAACGCCCACTTTTGTTCTTGTTTTTCAGGTGGCTATCCTAAAATAGAAAACCTGCTGCGGACTGGTCATTTTGGCCCTATTTTTCCGCTTGTTTTTACGTTACGGTTAATTACATCTTATACCAATTATTAAAAAAAGCGGATTCAAAATGGCTTTTTCTAAAGGAATATGGGTGCTTGTAGACACTGTAAATAATAGAAGTGTTACTAGTCTTGACACTTATTAGATTACAAAATACGTAAAAATGGTAATGTTTTCTTAGAAAATGTAAAAAATGTGAACCAGTTAGGCTATTGGCAAGTGGCAGAAAGCTCAGTAATAATTAACCAAAAAATCATTTGGCAATAAAAACGAGTTGCACTTTGCAAGCGACTGTTTTTTGTTTCGATATTGCTAAATCAGAAATAGCTTTGGCGCGTTTAATGGCAATTTAGAGGTAAAATTATCATCGTTTTCGAACAGGCGATTCGAAACTTGCTCGATGTTGATAATTTTAAGACTTTTATCAAAGAGGCGATTTGTTGTAGCAACAGATTGCACAACATCTTGAATTGTTACCTACGAAAAAACGCGATAAAGCGTTGTAGTCTAAAGGATGCTGCCGACGTAATGAGGCGCATCGTTTCGCGATTGATGCGCTTCACTAAGTTCAGCGCATCTTATTGTACTGCTAAATAAAGACATCCTGTCATTTAACCGGGCAATTCAAAAAACCTGACAATCAGTATTATAAGCCATCCATGGCATTGTCGGGTCAATAAACCGTATTAAAGGGTAGTAACTACATCACCTTTGCCGATTAACACAACATCGGCAGGGCGTAGTGCAAAAATACCGACGGTTACTACGCCGGTAATGTTGTTGATAATTTGTTCCAGTTGGATTGGATCCAGAATATCAAGATTATGCACATCCAGAATGACATTATGGTTGTCAGTGATAAAGTTTTCACGCCATACGGGTTGGCCGCCCAATTTAACCAGTTCTCTAGCAACATAGCTTCTGGCCATAGGAATAACTTCAACCGGCAGCGGAAATTTACCCAGCACATTGACGCATTTGGTTTCGTCGGCGATACAGACAAATTTTCTGCTGGCTGCCGCGATGATTTTTTCACGGGTCAATGCGCCGCCGCCGCCTTTTACCAGATGTTTGTGCGGGCTGACTTCATCTGCGCCATCGATATAAACATCCAGCGTACCAACAGCATTTAAATCAAGTACCGGAATACCGATTTTTTGCAAGCGTTCGGTACTGGCGACTGAGCTGGAAACAGCGCCCTCAATATCCGCTCTAAAATCAGCGAGATAATCAATAAAATGATTGACAGTAGAACCTGTGCCAACGCCGATAATGGCAACGTCTTTAATATAGAGTAATGCAGCTTGTGCGACTTTTTGTTTTAGTTCGTCTTGAGTCATGAGCCTGTCCTGATTTTAGTTAAGGGTAATTTAATGGTGTGTGATAATACCGCAGATACAAGAATTACTCAGCTGAATTTTAAAAAGATAAAAATAGAATCTACACAGAAGTAAGAATAATGAAATATTAAGAACAGATTTAGTAATAAATTGTAACTATTTAGCCACAGATTGACACAGATGCACACGGATAAACTAAAACATAAAGAACTCAGTCATCTTATCATCAAGAGTTTCTATGAGATTTACAATGAGTTAGGAAGCGGCTTTTTGGAGTCGGTCTATGAGAATGCAATGGCCTTGGCTTTAAAATAACAAGGATTGCATGTAGAGGCTCAAAAAGAGATTTCTGTTTATTTTCGAGGAACTATCATCGGTAATTTTAAAGCAGATATTATCGTAGAGGATAAAGCGTTGCTGGAGCTTAAAGCTGTTCGGTATCTAAATCCTGTTCATGAAGCACAGCTACTAAACTATTTAAAAGCGACCGCTATTGAGTTAGGGTTTCTTATGAATTTCGGAAATGAACCAGCATTCAAGAGGTTCGTTTTTAACAATCAGCAAAATCAATCCGTGTAATCTGAGTTGATCAGTGGCTGAATAAGTATCTAAATTAAAAACATAAGTTTAATCCCATGTTCATCCTGCACAGCTCCAATAAAACCGAAAACCTGATTGTCCACTTAAGCACCGTTCTTAAAACGGCGCCCTTGGATTCG
>CAIKYI010000448.1 GCA_903831545.1 uncultured Methylobacter sp.
ATATCCAGCAGAAAACCGGCATGGCGCTATGGTTGATCAGTCATGATTTGGCGCTGGTATCAACTTTGGCTGATCGGGTGGCGGTCATGCAGCAGGGTAAAATAGTTGAAACCGGCATTACTGCCGAGTTTTTTGCTCAACCCAAACATCCTTATACCCGCAAGCTGTTAAATGCCTTGCCATCAATGCAGAGTTGTTTGAAGCACGATAAGCCCGAGAATCCACCGTTACTTCAGGTTGGCGATTTTTATTGTTATTATCCGATCCGCAAAGGACTGTTCAAGCGAGTCGTGGATTTTGTGCGAGCCGTCGATGGTGTAAGTTTTACTCTGCAACAAGGTAAAACACTGGCGTTGGTTGGCGAATCGGGTTGCGGAAAAACCACTTTGGGCAAGAGTTTGTTAAATCTGATTCCCGGTAGTAGCGGCAGTGTCGTTATTAACGGAATCGAGTTAAACAACTTGACTGGCGAAGCCTTGCGGCAACAACGCGCCAATATCCAGATTGTATTTCAGGACCCGTTTTCCTCGATGAATCCGCGCATGCTGATTGGCGACATCATTGCCGAAGGTATCAGCGCCTTGCATCCCAAGATTAGCCAAGCTGAGCGTAAAGCTAAAGTCAGGCAACTGTTGCAGCAAGTCGATTTGCCCGAAGATTCGGCGTTGCGTTATCCGCACGAATTTTCCGGCGGCCAGCGTCAGCGTATATGCATAGCGCGAGCCTTGGCAGTTGAGCCCAAACTGATCGTTTGTGACGAACCCACCAGTGCATTGGACGTATCGGTACAAGCGCAGATTATTCAATTGCTTAAAACCCTGCAACAGGAAAAAGGCGTGAGTTATTTGTTTATCACCCATGATCTAGCCGTCGTTGCGGAAATCGCCGATGACGTGGCTGTTATGTATCAAGGTAAGATCATAGAGCAGGGCAGTGTAGCCCAGGTTTTGACTCGGCCCAAGCATGCTTATACCCAAAAGCTGCTGGCGGCGGTGCCGGTTATGAAAATGGATAGCTGAAACAATAAGGATAATGCGTTAGTTTTGTCGACTGGAATCCGCTTAATTGGCCGGCAGTGCAATATGGCTAGTGTCTATTGCAGCCTATAAATTTTGAGTTATAGTTCTAAAGCTCTGGTTCCCAAGCAGTGCGTGGAAACCAGATAAAAAATGTATTTCGTTTTGTAGGATGGTTAGAGCAACGCGATACCCATCCTTCATGCAACGAATCTGATGGGTTTCGCTATCGCTCTACCTACGAGCTAAACCAATTACGCTATTGTTCATGTCGGACTCCTCATGATGCCAGTTAAAAATTGCCGGTGCATTTTATACTGCGCCAGGGTAAGTGAGGAGTCGATATCATCATCCTACGAGCTTATTGTTATAAAATGATTAATGCTGTTTAAAGTAGCAGTATTGCAATCCGACCCCATTGATTCGTTATTTGCCGGCGCTACCCATTTGAGTCGGAACAAAGCCTTTAAGCCAGGATTCGTATAAGGGTTCTTCAGCTTTGCCGCTAGCGTTAAAAAATGTAAAAGGCACAGAAACCAGTTCCATGCCTTTGTTTATTTGAACTGCAAAATGCAGATGTGGGCCGGTTGAAAAGCCGGTGTTACCCGAATAAGCAATCAATTGTCCGGCTGCCACCGTCAAGCCCGGATAAACCTGGGCTTTTTCAAGTTCCAGATGGGCATAAATGGCCATCGAACCATCATCATGTAATATTCTGATATTGTTGGCCTCAGAGCTATAAGCCTTATTAGTACCACCTTTAAAAAAATCATCAGCGACTTCCACGATCATACCTGCTCTGGCGGCATAAACCGGGGTACCAATTGGCATTGCAATATCTACGGCATATTCATTTTGTGCATCGAAATGGCTGTAACTACCACCAAAAGCTTGGGAAATCTGAAACGAAGCATCAGGTGCCAGAGGAGGGAAATAACTTGTTGTCGATTGATAATTGGGTAAAGGATTACCGAAGATATAGCTGTATTTCACAGAAATTTGCCAGGCTTCAAGGTCATTGATCCCGCTTATTCTAAAAAGTGTATCTGATTCGCCAGGTTCAATAACAAAGCGTCTGGGCAGTTCTGGCGTGGCTTTTACATTGTCTCTCTGGGAAAATAGGGCTTCAACTTCCACAGGACCGGAATAGTCGTTACGGATATAAAATTCGGGCTGCCGCTCATCGCCTTTCTGTAATAGCCAAACCAGTTGCTTGGCTGCAACCTTGAGCTGTCTGATTTCAATGTTTTGTTGCGCTTCTTTTAATTCGTTTGCAGTTGGCTTGTCTGTGAAATGCCAAATACCTTTTTTATCCTGAAATTTATACAGTTTCTGGCCAACAGCAGTTAACGAACAAAGCGCCAGCAGTATAAAAATTGATAAGGCTAATTTCATGGAGGTACCCTGAAAAACAATGCAGGCCTTTAGTCTTCAGTTCTGCCGGGAAAAAAAGGATCAATAAGCAGCACAGGAATAAACAGTGCAATCAAGACAGCAATCGCAATAAAAGACGGATTTATAACGCCTGCCAACCAATAAGCCAGTAAACTGCCCCAAAACATGCGTATTGGCCGGGGCATGGTAACAATCTTCAAGATAGATCCTTAGAGCACGATTAAGACTAGAGGTTAGTTTTTGGTATTATGGCAGTTAATTTAAATGACCGTCCACTTACAAAAATGATTTGTAAATCAATCAAACACAAAATATGAACTATTCAAACAGTAAGTACTGGGATTGTTGCTCCCTAATTGCCGGCATTTTACTCACCCTGTCTTTTTCTCCCTTTGATTACTCCTGTTTGGCCTTGGTTGCGCTGGTGCTTTTGTTTGCCAGCTGGCAGGGCATATCAGCAGAACGAGCGGCTTTGCGAGGCTATTTATTTGGCTTGGGTGCCTTTGGTGCCGGTGTATCGTGGGTCTACATTAGCATGCATGATTTTGGTGGTGCCGGAGTGCTGGGTTCGACTTTGCTGACCAGTTTGTTCGTTGCTTTTTGGGCGGTGTTTCCAGCCTTGGCAGGTTTTGTTTTGGTGAAAATAAGCACGCTAAACAAGGAGCAAGGTCAGATTCTATTACTGCCAGTTGTCTGGATTTTGATTGAATATTTTCGTGGCTATTGGCTGCTTAATGGCTTTCCCTGGTTACAAATTGCCTATTCACAATTAGAGACGCCATTAGCCGGCTTCATTCCTCTAGTAGGCGTTTATGGAACGGGCTTTCTTTTGGCGTTAACTGCTTCGGTTATCGTGGCAATCCGTCATAAAAGTAGAATAACAGGTTTATCATTAATGACTGCACTTGTTCTTTTATGGACAGTGGGTGGCTTGTTACGCAATCAAACCTGGACCCAAGCAATTGGAGCGCCGTTAAGTGTTTCGATGGTTCAAGGCAATATCTCCCAAGATCAAAAGTGGAAGCCGGAAAACAAAATTACCACCTTGTTAAAATATAAAAAATTGACTGAAGAGCATTGGGATTCCAATATCATTATTTGGCCAGAAACGGCAATTCCGGCGTTTTTGGATCAAGTTAAAGATGCTTTTTTAACACCTTTGGAGAATGATGCCCGCCTGCACAATACCGATTTAATTGTCAGCGTCCCTGTTCAGGAAAACGCTTCGACTAAAAATTTTAATGCGGTAATAACGCTGGGCAAAAATCAAGGCATCTATCGTAAGACGCATTTATTGCCCTTTGGAGAATATCAGCCAC
>CAIKYI010000449.1 GCA_903831545.1 uncultured Methylobacter sp.
ATATCCAGCACATCGCCCAGCTGTTCGGCCGGAATGCGTTCGCGGATCACTCGCTCAACCGCGTCTATCTGTTTAGGCATCTCTTCGATCCGGGTCCCGGCCGGTGCGCGCACATGCAGTCTGATTTGACCGGTGTCTACCGAAGGGAACAAATCACGGCCTAAAAACGGCACCAGCATCAGCGACAACAAACAAAAACCCAAAAAAGCCGTGCCGTACCGCAAGCGATGGTTAAGCAAATGACTCAACAGAACCACATAATGGCCCCGAAACACCTCGAATCCGGATTCAAAGCTGTAGTGAGTTTGCTTTAAAAGTCTGATGAAAGCATTTGCCGTTTGTTGATGCTTTTGATTCTGATGTCCCGCCATCATATACATGACCAACGTAGGCACCAGGGTTCGCGACAACAGATAGGAAGCCAGCATCGCAAACACCACCGCTTCAGCCATCGGCACGAACAGGCTACGCGCAACGCCAGTAAGAAAGAACATCGGTACAAACACGATGCAGATGCACAAAGTTGAAACCAAAGCCGGCATCGCGATTTCTGCGGCGCCATCGAGTATCGCCTGACGTGGATTTTTGCCCATCAGCATCTGTCGCTCGATGTTTTCAATTTCGACGGTAGCATCGTCGACCAATATACCCACGGCCAGCGCCAGGCCACCCATGGTCATCAGATTGATGGTTTCACCGATCAGATACAATACGATCAGCGAGCACATGATCGAGAGCGGGATTGATATCGCAATTATGCAGGTGCTGCGCCAGTTGCCCAAAAACAGCAGAATCATAGCAGCCGTCAATCCGGCTGCTATCAGACCCTCGTGCACCACATTGCCGATCGCAGCCTTGACGAACAGCGACTGGTCGAATATCAATCGCATATTGATGCCTTCGGGCATCTGCTCGAGAATCTTTGGCAGAGATTGCTTGGCGTACTCGACGACATCGAGCGTCGACACACTGCCTACCTTGAAAATAGAGTTGAGTATGCCGCGTTCGCCGTTCTGTCGTGCAATCGTGGTCTGGGGCGAAGCCCCGTCGCGCACATTGGCGACGTCACGGATCAAGGTGGTCGTGCCATTGACGGTACGTACCGGAATGTCGCCGATTCTCGGAATGGACGCAATAGAGCCGTTCAAGGTCACGTCGTACTCCGTGGAGCCTACCTTAATCGTTCCGGTCGGCAGAATCAGATTCTGCACGGCCATCGCATCGACCAGATCGGCCGGAGTAAGTCCTCGTGCCAGCAATGCTGCGGGATCAATATCAACCGTAACCTGGCGGCTTTTGGAACCATAGGGACTGGTTAACGCGACCCCGCGCTTGGACTGAAGCACGTTGCGAACGATGTTATTGGTCAGGTCATTGACTTCGGTTTCCGGCACTGTACTGCTGGAGATACCCAGTTGCACCAAGGGCAAATTGGAAGCCGAATACTGTATTACCTGCGGTGGAGCGGTACTGGGCGGCAACGAGCGATAGACCGAGTTGCTGCTGGACATCACCTGTGCAAGTGCAGTGCGAATATCGGTGCCCTGGTGGAAAAACACCTTGATGACCGCCGCACCGGCATAGGACAGCGATTCACTGTGCTCAATGCCATCGATCAGCGACATCGAACGTTCAACAGTACCTGTCAGACGATCCGCGATTTCCTTGGCATTTCCGCCTTTATAATCCCATAGCATGGCAACAACCGGAATATCGATATCCGGAAAAATGTCGGTCGGCATCTTGCTTAACACATAAGGCGTGGACAACACGATCAGCAGCGCCGCCACGATAAACGTGTAAGGGCGTCGTAAGGCAATATTAACGATCCACATGGAGTTCTCGGGAGAGTCGAATAAGTAACAAACTGCTAGAGTAGACTAGTCATTGTTAAAATGACCTATCCCCAACAAGGACAACAAAACATTGTTACAAGCAACTCATATACCAAGAACCCAATATTCTCGGCTTATTTTTACGGTGCTACTGTGTGGACTCTGATTTCAAACATAAAAATTTCCATCCCTGCCCTGTACAAAATATCTGACAGGAAAGCTCCCGTTTATGATGAACGCCTTTTCTGTTGACAGGGCAACAGCCATCAATCAATTATTGCTGCGTCTGCAACAAATCTAAACCTAAACAGATTTACCTATTGAACTTAGCGAAGATTCTGTGGAAATGGCAAAGTATTCATTAATAGCATTCAAATTAATAACTCTTCAACATTTTTTCAAACAAATTAACTGTGTTGTTTGCCAGCCCTGCTTTTCATAAAAAGCCAAGGCCGGGCTATTATTTTTATCCGCCAATAACTGTAAGCGTTTAAGCCCTTGAGCTTGCGACCAATTAATCGCCGCTTCAAGTAGTTTTGTGGCGAAACCTTGCTTACGAAAATCTGCAGTAACAATAAGATCTTCAACTAACCCAACCAGACCGCCTTCAGCTGTTGAAAGTAAGGTTTGTACACTACACATTCCCATTACTTCATTGGTTGCGATTAACTCTGCCACCAAGACACAATCTTTTTCACTTTTTAATAGCAATGCCAGGCCCTTCGTTTGTTTATCCTGATCAAATGCAAAATCTTCTTCAATGGCAAATAATTCCCCCAAAAGAATAACCAACTGTGGAATATCAGAGGTTTTAGCTGTTCTTATCTTAATCATGTTTATTCTTTATTGTTATTAATGGGCAAGATCCTACTATTTAGGAAGATCAATTTTAGGCAGTAATCTTCTACAAACTGAGTAGATTACGTATGGCTAAATGTTTTAGCAGCAATTATGCCAAATTTCATCATTCTATACGGCATCGCCAGCACAGCTTAAGACCCGGAGCATAATTTTGCCTTTGTAAATAACTCATCACAGCCATAAAAAAATGATGTCGCAAACCCTACAAAACAGATATTCTAGGATTAAATCTTCACTAAATTGACCATATACTCTATGAAAAAGAATTCATTGCACTATTTACAAATGCATACCAATATGGAAAGTGTCATTAATGAACTTTTACCGAGCATTCTTGAAGAGAGCAACCCCGAAACAAATGACAACCTCAAGATCCCCTATGATTTATTTGTAGAGACTGTCGAGCAAGCGCCCATAGCTATTTCAATTACCGATAAAAAATCCAATATTCTTTATGCCAACAACGCATTTTATGAGGTAACCGGTTATAAAACGATTGATATTTTAGGTAAAAAAGAATCGATATTATCTGATAAATCAACACCCCGACATGTGTACTACGATTTATGGCACACCATTAGCAGCAAAAAAATATGGCATGGGACGCTATGTAATCGTCATAAATTGGGACATCGCTACCTCGCAGACCTGACCATAGCACCCATGCTCGACGAACAAGGCGCCATCACTCACTATATAGGGATGCATAGAGATATTACCCTAGCCTATGAATCCGAGAAGAAAATCAGCAACCAAAAACTTCTCATTGAATCAGTGATTAATTCTTCACCCATTGCAATGCTGGTTATTGACGATCAAGACAAAGTGATCCTGGATAATCACATGTATAAAACCCTGGTCACTGATCTGAACAAAGGGGAACCGGCCACTTTTTTCTTGGGCTTGTTACGGAATGAAATGGGTGATGCATGGCAAAAAATCCAAAGCAAGCAACAAGGCTTCAGTAATCATGAATTCAAAATAGAAAGCAAGGGACATCAACGGACTCGCTGGTATTCTTGCTCCGGCAACTGGTTTGTTGAAAATGCAGTTAATGCAGACGACTTTTTTGAAAATGTGTCCAAACAATATCTGATTCTCACTATCTCAGATATAACCCGGCAACGTCGACAAATGCAGGAATTACATGTACAAACCTTAAAAACTCTCATGTCTGAAGATGAGCGGGTGCGCGGTCTACGAGAAACTTTACTGGCATCTGTACACCAATTACAAATGCCAATGAACCAAATTAATGCCGCCGAACAAATTTTATTACACAAGCGGGATAATCAGCACCACAGCTTATTGCAAAACTTGCAGCAGATTCAAAAATCCGGCGAAGAAGCTATAACGATGATGGAAAATTGCATACCAGAAATTCTTAATACTGCCGTTATTCCTGTTAATTTAAATCAAATTCTTCACGATGTTTTATTACTCAGTGAGCAACGACTATCAAAAACAGCTATCGATATTCAGTGGCAACCATTAACAGCCCTACCTACCATGCTAGGTTCTGAAAATCGCTTGCGTATATTATTCAAGCAAATCCTGGATAATGCCATTGATGCCATCAATACATCAAATAACACTGAACAACGCATAACAATCAGCACAACTACCGACGCTGAGTTAATTTATGTGTTTATAGAAGATAGTGGTCCTGGCATACCTGTTGAAAAACGCACAAAAATATTTGAACCTTTTTACACCACCCGTCCAACAGGTGGAAATCAGGCCGGTATGGGACTGGTTATGGCGAAAGAGATCATTAACCAACATCATGGTTTTATTGAAATAGATCCCGCCTATGACTTGGGCTGCCGTTTCAAAATCAGCTTTCCCCTGCATAAACAGAGCTCCAGGAGCTTAACGTAATGCCTGAACGCACAGAACTCATAGAAGCCGAACTTGATACCTTGTACCTCATCAGTCAGGTATTAAATAGCACGCATGAATTGCATGCAAAATTAAATGCGGTTCTTGAGATTCTCCATACAAGATCAGGCATGTGCTCAGGCATGATTTCGCTAAAGGAAATTGAAAATAACAGTCTGATCGTCAGCGTTGTTCATTGTCAACAAAGTGACAAACCAACTCAGTCAGTCAGATATAACCCCGGTGAAGGAC
>CAIKYI010000450.1 GCA_903831545.1 uncultured Methylobacter sp.
AAATCAGTAAACACGCTAAACTATTGACTCGCATCTCCTGCAGCGTTCGAGAGTGTGCTGGGTGTTTCCTGAACCTGTTTTTACCCCGGGGGCAGATACCAGTATTGGTGTGCAGGCCCGTTTTATACGGGAAGCCTGATTTACCGGCCATGTCCCCACTTGAACCTTCGGTTCAAGGACGAAAGCACATTACGGCGCAGGCGGGAGATGCTCCCTCAGAATTGGTAATAAATCCCTACAGCATAAAAAATTCCCATGAACTACTGGCTAATGAAATCGGAACCGGATACCTTCGGCATTAATGATCTGATTAACAGACCCAACCAGACGGAACCGTGGGATGGTGTGCGTAATTATCAGGCCAGAAACATGATGCGGGATGAAATGAAACTGGGTGACCAGGTTTTCTTTTATCATTCCAACTGCGAGATACCTGGCATCGTCGGTATTATGGAGATCGTAAAAGAAGGTTACCCTGACTTTCTTGCTTTTGATCCCGATGACAAGCATTTTGACCCTAAAAGCGATCCTGAGCATCCCCGCTGGATGATGGTCGACGTTAAGTATGTCAAAACCTTATCCCGCACTATCACGCTTAAAGAATTAAAACTACATGAGGAACTTACCGATCTTGCTCTGGTAAGACGTGGCAATCGCTTGTCGATCATGCCGGTAAACAAAAGCCAATGGGAATTTATTCTATCGCAGGAATAAAGCTGGCCGGCATTTTTGGCCTGTTTGGCAAAACTCTCTGTCATTAGCGCAGCGCTGGATTATAAATATCAACAGTACTCCCGTTAAAATCCAGTACATCTATTTTTATCAGCGCCCAAACGCTTTTCAACCGCACCTTGATCCCTGTTTGTTCTCAAAACACCAGGTCGCAATTTATTTTCCAAACATATTCCGCGAGAAGTGGTGAGTCATGAGTTACCGGAAGCCGAGCGCTTCTGTAACTGTGGTCATGCTCTGCATGAAGCGGGCGAAGACAAATCCGGGCAGTTAGAAATTATTCCGGCACAAATCAAAATTATAAAAGGTACGCAGGTTAAATATGGCTGCCGTGCCTATTAAAATGGCCCTATGGTTGCATTTAAACCCGCTCATTCCACACAGTTTTGCCTCTGCCAGTCTGTTGGCCAATATCATGGCCGCCAAATTTATGGATAGTTTGCCGCTCTAGCGGCAGAAAATCCTTCAAGCCAATGAAAATGCGCCGCGAAGGCGCGTGACTCTTTACAGTCTGATACAAACTTTAGCGTAACAGTAGTAATTCGCTCGTGGTGTCAGGAAGCCAGCATATCGTTTAATTAGATACACCTATCTAATATGGTCGTTTTATTAATAGTTTAATTCTCTTTAAACTTGCTCCCAACGAAAACGACAGTTTATTTCTGCCGTAATTAACAAGATTTTTATCAGGAGCGTATTTATGGCACTTATATTGGAGAGCTCAGTTAGAGAACCTCGTCTGTCTGAAGTTGCAACCCAGATTGCGGACATTTTGCAAGAAATTAGGTTCGGTTCGATTGAAATAACTATTCATGAAGGAAAAGTCGTTCAAATCGAGCGCAAAGAAAAATTACGCTTCGATAACAAAAAATAATTACCCCATTTCTACCGTAAACATCGGCGAATGAAAATATTACAAAAGATAGCAGGCTTACCGGACGACCGGATGGCCAAGATCTATTTAAGGATTAAGTCTATGAAAAACTTCAAACGTACCGCTTTAGCCAGCGTAATTAACCTGGTCTTATTCGGTATTCCTGACGCTCATGCCGATACGGCAGCTCTTGAGCGGCGAATTCAAGAACTGGAAACCCGGCTGGAAAAACTGGATCAGGCAGCGGCACTAGCCAACAAACCTGCCCCTGTCCTCGCCCCGGTTGCAGTAGCTCCCGAAGTGGAAAAGCTGAGTCGTAAAGTTAATACCCTGGAGCGCAAGCTGGTAGTTCAGGATGAAGTAACTGCCGGAAACTTTAAAAAATTACCGGTATTTGAGGCAGGTGAAAACGGTTTCAAAATTTCTTCTTCAGACAAAAAACATCAGGTAAGAATACGCGGAGCAGTGCAAACTGACGGGCGTTTCTTTATTGATGATAACAATTTTGCTGTAACAGACAGACAAGACAGATTCGAACTTAAGCAAGGGCGAGTCTGGCTGGAAGGTTATTTTTTTAATAATATTTATTTTAAAATCATGCCCGACTTTGCGGCATCCAATATTCTACCGGATGCTTACCTCGATTATGCCTATCATCCTGCGGCCAGTTTGTTGGTAGGCAAATTCAAGCCTTCGATCAGTCTTGAGCGTTTGCAAGGCGATGCGGACGGCACCTTTTTGGAACGTGCCTTTCCGACCTACTTAGCAAGCAATCGTGACGTAGGCATACAACTGCATGGTGCATTTGGTAAGCCCGGCTATAAGGCAGAGACGGTTGCCGGACCTATCGATGCCAAGAATACTTTTATTTATCAGATTGGAGTCAGCAACGGCTCTGGAGACGATGGCAGCATTGATAAAAGTGCGCCTGATACAGATAACAATAAAGAAGTGGTTGGTCGTTTATTTGCCCATCCGTTCCAGCACACTGGTTTGACGTGGCTTGAAGGATTAGGCTTAGGTGTCGCAGGATCTGTTGGCAATCCGGATAAGCAGGCCCTTAAAAATCAAGCCACGCCTCTGGGTAGAACCAATTATCTTAATTATGCTAGCACTTATGTAAAAACGGCTGCTGTAGGATCGACCCCGGCGGTACTTTATGGTACTCCAACCTCTGATGGTGCCGCTTCTCGCATTTATCCTCAAGCCTACTGGTTTGCCGGGCCGTTTGGGGCTATGGGCGAATACGTAATTTCGACCCAACACATTGCCGGTACCAATCAGGCAAATAAAAGCGTAAATGTTAAGCAGGAAAACAAAGCCTGGCAGGTTTTGGGTTCTTATGTGGTTACCGGCGAGGACAACACTTTTTCCGGCGTCAAACCAATTCGGAATTTTGATCCGCTAAAAGGCAACTGGGGCGCCTTGCAGTTTGCCGCACGTTATAGCGAGCTGGATGTCGATAATTCTACATTTGTAATCCTTGATCCCAGTAGATCAGCTACCAAAGCTAGAGCATGGACGGTTGGTGCCAACTGGTTCCTGAACAGCAATGCCATCATTCGTGCGGATTATGAAAATGTCTCCTTTAGCGGCGGCGCCGGATCAATAGCAAGAGTAACCGACCGTCCCAACGAACAAGTGTTTGCCACGCGTTTCCAATTATCATTCTAATCAATCTGAACCAAGGAACTAGTTA
>CAIKYI010000451.1 GCA_903831545.1 uncultured Methylobacter sp.
CTGGAAATGGATCATAAAGGCCTTAACACGCTGACGATCAGAGTCGGTGGCGAGGCAGTTATGGTGGCTGAAGGCATGATGACCGTTCCCGAGTCATGCTGAACGGAACCAAAAAAAAAACGGCTGGTCGTTATCGGTAACGGTATGGCCGGCATGCGTACCGTCGAAGAACTGCTCAGTGCGGCGCCGGAAAAATACGTCATTACCGTGTTCGGTGCCGAGCCTTATGGCAACTACAATCGCATCATGCTGTCTTCGGTGTTGTGTGGAGACAAAACTATCGAAGATATTGTGATCAATAACCGTCAGTGGTATCTCGACAATGGCATAACGCTGCATGCGGGCGAAGATAAAACCGTAGTGAGCATCGACCGAAAGAAAAAACTGGTCTATGCCCGGGACGGCACCGTTGCCGGTTATGACCGGTTATTAATTGCTACCGGTTCAAAAGCGGTTATCGCTGATGTGCCGGGCAATAATTTGCAGGGCGTAATCAGTTTTCGGGATATTATTGACGTAAACACAATGCTGACTTATAGCTGCAGCCATAAAAAAGCCGTGGTTTTGGGCGGTGGCCTGTTGGGTTTGGAGGCCGCAAACGGTTTGGTTTCAAGGGGCATGGAGGTTACTGTCATTCATAACAATGAGGTGTTGCTCAACCGGCAAATGGATAAGCACGCAGCAAAGTTGTTGCAAGATGAACTGGAGCGGCGTGGTATAAACTTCAGAATGGCGGCCAAACTTAAGCAATTGTTAGGCGACGAACAGGGTCACCTTAAAACGGTATGTCTGGACGATGGCAGTGACCTTGAATGTGATCTGTTAGTCATGGCGATTGGCGTGCGTCCCAATATGAGCCTGGCTCAGCAGGCGGGGATTTATTGCGAACGCGGCCTTGTGGTCAATGACACTTTGCAAAGTTACGATCCCAGTATTTATGCGGTAGGCGAATGCATCCAGCATCGCGGTGATACTTTTGGACTGGTTGCGCCGTTGTTTGAGCAGGCCAAAGTCTGTGCCAATCATCTTAGCGCCCATGGCGCTGCGGAATATATCAGTTTACCCACGGCAACCAAGCTCAAAGTTACCGGGATTAATCTGTTTTCGGTGGGCGATTTTCAGGGTGATTCAAGCTGTGAAACCATCTGTTTTACCGATCCGGCTTTGGGGATTTACAAGAAACTGGTCATTAAAGCCAACAAGCTGATTGGCGCAGTGTTGTATGGTGATACGGCTGACGGCAACTGGTATCAGCAGTTGCTGGAGGGGCAGGAAAATATAATGGCGATACGGGAGGGTTTGGTTTTTGGCAGGGCTTATGTTTAGAAGGGTCAATAGATGCGCTACCGACCCGTCCTGAACGTCGTATTACCGTCGTCCATTACCGCCAGAAAAACTGAGTTTTAAGGCATGTAATGCGTTAACGCAGTTGGGGGTTGATTGAATGCTGGGGTTATCATGGCATTCTTGATTTTGGTTCCGGGCTTCTTTGGTGTTGGCTACAAACCAGGCAACGGATTTATCATTTTTGCTGCCCGATTCTGATGTTGTGCTTTCTGCGTTAGTGACTTTGAATGCGGCTACCGTCAATATGGACAGGACGGCAATGGCTAGGATCAAGTTGTTTTTTTTCATGGTTAATCTCCGAATAGTTAAGTGGTAAGGCTCATGAGCAGTTAATTCATGAGGCGGGGAGAGTTTAATAAAAAGTTCGCTCAGAGAAAATGTGGCGGATTGTCGCGCGGCAAATTGTCGCGTAGCCTGGTGCGATATTTTTGGACTGTTACGTTTCACCTTTTGTAGATAACGATTATGCGTCAAGTTATACAAACTACCTGTCCCTACTGCGGTGTTGGCTGTGGCATTAGCGCCAAAGTCGACGACAATCGGCATAGCCTTGAGATAAGCGGTGACAAAGCACATCCTGCCAATTTTGGACGACTTTGCTCCAAAGGTTCGGCGCTTGGCCAAACCATAGACTTTAAGGGGCGACTTTTACAACCGACAGTCCATGGCCAGGAAACCGGCTGGACACAAGCGCTGGATTTGGTTGCCGACACTTTTGGCACTATCATCAAAAACCACGGTCCGGATGCAGTGGCGATTTATGGTTCAGGGCAGTTGTTAACCGAAGATTATTATGTCGCCAATAAACTGATGAAAGGTTTTATCGGCAGCGGCAATATGGATACCAACAGTCGCTTGTGCATGTCCTCGTCGGTGGCCGGACATAAACGCGCTTTTGGTGCGGATACCGTGCCGGGTTGCTATGAGGATTTTGAACAGGCGGAACTGATTGTGTTGATCGGTTCCAATGCCGCCTGGTGTCATCCGGTGGCTTTTCAGAGAATTCGCGCCGCCAAAGAAGCCAATCCGGCTTTAAAAATTGTAGTGCTCGATCCGCGCCGCACTTCCAGTTGTGATATTGCCGATTTGCATTTGTCGTTGGCCAGCGGCAGTGATGCCTGGTTGTTTAAC
>CAIKYI010000452.1 GCA_903831545.1 uncultured Methylobacter sp.
AAAGCTAAGCCAGATGCCGACCGCGACGAGTTTGTGGCCGAACTGGAAGGGATCATGAGAACTTTGCACCGGCTCAAACCGATGGAAGAAAACGATTTTGCGATTAACGAAGTCAGCCTGATTTCGAACCGCTTTGACATCTTTTTTAAGGTTTTCAATCTGGCCGGATGGATCATTGGCGGGTTCAGTATTTTGGTTGGCGGATTCGGAATTGCCAATATCATGTTTGTGTCGGTGAAAGAGCGGACCAAAATCATCGGGATTCAGAAAGCCATCGGGGCAAAAAAATATTTCATTCTCCTTCAGTTTATTTTCGAAGCGATGGTGCTTTCGCTGCTTGGCGGAGTTATCGGGCTGATACTTGTTTTCATCGGTACGGCCATCTTCAGCGCTGCTTCGAGCATGTCCATTTCGCTGACATTGTCAAATGTTATTCTGGGGTTGACCATTTCCGGGGTAATTGGTATTCTAGCCGGTTTCATTCCTGCACTTTCCGCCTCCCGACTCGATCCGGTGGAGGCGATGAACAGTGTTTAGACTTCGACTCCTTCGACAGACTCAGGAACCGAGGCTCAGCCACCGTCCTTCGACTCTTTCGGCGTGAGCTCCCTTCGATACGCTTCGCTACTCAGGGAACTCACGCCGAAGGCTCAGCCACCGTCCTTTTTAAAACATAATGTTAAATTCGTCAGGGTTTCACTCCAAGTGAAGCCCTGACTTGTTTTAGAGCGTTTCTGTATACAGTTCAACAAGCTCTCGATTTATCATAGCGAATTTTTGGTGAAAGGTAGGTTTTTTAATATTATTTTTTATGTTTATAAACATTTATCTCTTGACGCAACCTTTTGTGGTTTGCACAGTCTTAAGTTTATGTTTATATAATCTACCTAAAAAACCACAAATATGGAACGACCACCACCCCAAGCCCACAATTTATCGTCAACAAATCGACAGCATAATAAAACCATTAAATCAATCACATGAAAGAATGTAAGAAATTAGTATTTGTTTTGCTTTTACTGGCAGCCTGTAATATTTGTTATGCACAGGACATAAGCATTCGTGGTGGACTAAATTTTTCGCAATTTAATTACAAGACAGGGAGTGATGTCATTCACAAAGAAGGCACAAAGCTTAACCCGGGTTTTAATTTTGGGACAGTTCTTGATCTTCCTATTAAAAGCATATTCTCTTTGGAAGCTGGGATTCTTTTTGAATCAAAAGGTCATAAATTGGAAGGAAATCCACTAATGGGAGTAGAAAATTATCTTTTCCAAACAAATATATTTTATTTGGATATACCAATCTCATTTAAAGTAACAGTACCTATAAATAAGACGAAAATAATTGCAATGGCTGGTGCATATACTGGAAGTGCTTTATATGGAAATCGTTTAGCTAAAGGTGTTGAAAACTCAGTCCTAAAAAGCTATAAAGCTAGTATTAAATGGGGGAACGAATCAAATGAATATGATCGTTTTGATTACGGATTAACTTTTGGTACTGGAATCAAAATTCAAAGATATCAAATTGGAGCCTCTTACGAACTTGGCCTCAAAGATTTCTCGAACGATAGAGTATTTGAAATGAGGAATAGAGTTTTTGAATTTTATCTTGCATATACATTAAAAGAGTTGAAAAAAGTAAAAAATGAAGACCAAACACCTAAAAAATAAAAATTATGAAATCTATTAAACTTACGTTAATCATCTGCCTGCTTTATATTTCAAACATAGGAGTATTTGGACAAACAATTAATGTTGGCCAAAATAACCCTATTAATACTCGATTACAATGTTATTACTCATTTACAGGAGGTACTGGTATCGATTTTAATTATTGGTTAGCTCCTATAAATTGTAAAGTCGTTGGCGATGTTTTTGGCCCATTTTTGTATTTGAAATGGCAAAATGTTGAAGCCAGTTCTTTTAAATCAGATATAAAAGCACAATATATGAACTATCTTAACCAGACAATTCAAATAACAGCATCGGTTGGCCCATTTACCTTGAGCTTACCTACGCCAACATTTGTTGGCGGAACAACTAAAAATATCCCATGCTATTTAATAGATCCTGTTACAATCTCTTTGAATTCATATATTAATACCGAAGAGAACGGGATTGATAAAAATCTTGAAATCACCTCCAATTTTGAATGGACTTTACCATCTGGATGGCAGACCAGCACAGGCCAAACCGGTACATTTGTGAGTAGTTCATCTATAAGTATTGTTCCACCGACATCAAATTCCGCCGTTTCTATCAAAGTACGGGCTAAAGCAAATACGCAATACAGTACAATAGCGACTCTGCAAATTACCCGGAATCTTGATGCTTTTAATGTTGAAGGGTCGCCAACAATTGTATGCAATACAACCAATCGATATACTGTTCCATTTGGTGCTGGTGTTTCTTATTTATGGCAATTACCAACTGGTTGGGCAGGTGTGAGTACAACAAATTACATCGACGTTATCCCCAAAGGAACTACCGGAACTATAAGCTGCACGATGACTGGATGCAATCAATCGAAAGTTTCGACACCAAAAACAATAACGGTAAATGCAGTTAACGCAGGTACAGTAATATCCGGTTCGGCTACCGTCTGCACCTCCGGAGCTACATTTACGATTAATAATATTCCGCTTATGAATTCCATTTTATGGACATGCGGACCTAATCTTACCATCTTTTCAGGGCAGAATACCACATCCTGTATTTTTAAAAGCATTAGTAACGGTAGTAGTTGGATAAAGGCGAAACTGGTTACAGAATGTGGGCAGATTGTTAATCTGTCTCAAATAAATGTTTGGTCTGGCACCCCTACTGTATCACCACTAATTTCATTGGCCAACTTCGATGGCAGCACCTATAACAGTGTTTGTAATAGCCAGAACTATTCAACAAACATGGATATTCAGCCTTTAGAGTCTTTCGTAGAATGGACAAGAATTGCAGCAAATCCAGAAACTACCACATGGTATCAATCGGGAAATAATATCAATTCATACTTTTTCTATGTCAATCAAACCGCTGTATATCGAATTAGTGCTACAAATTCATGCGGTTGTACTTCGTATGACTTTGGATTTAAATCTATAGATTGCGGTGGTGGCGGCGGTTGCAACGTGGTGTATACGCTCTCACCCAACCCGGCCAGTAGCAGCTTTACAATTGTTCCAAATATTCCAGCTCCCTGCAATGTTGCCACAACATTGGCAAAAACCACAGCAACAAGCTCGAGCCCAAGTGGATTTATTTCGGTTTTTGACCAGCAGGGTAATTTGAAAAAGAAGGTGAAGTACAGCTATAATACAGAAGTGGGAATTGACGTTTCTGGCCTAAAGAATGGTATTTATCTCGTCCAGATTTATGATGGAATCTCCACCGATCAGAAAACAATCGTTGTAAATCATTAAAATCTTAACTCATTATTTTCGGGGATTCCATCCTTCAAATTTAGTATGGAATCCTTTGACATTTGGATTTTTAGTCAGGGTTTCACTCCAAGTGCAGCCCTGAATTGTTTCTATTCAATTTTGCTACCTGAGCTTTTCTTTCTAAATTTACCAGGCTAAACCAGAATCCAAGAATCATGAAAAAGTTTCTTTTTCTCCTTTTTCCTTTTTACCTTTTTACATCCTCCTTTGCACAGAAATATGTAAAAGTCTGGGGCGATGAGTTTAACACGCCTGGCTTGCCCGACAGCACCAAATGGGATTACGAAGTTGGAAAATTGCGCAATGCTGAACTTCAGTATTACACCGCCAAACGTGCCGAAAATGCACGGATTCAGGATACCGTACTGATTATTGAAGCACGAAAGGAAGCCTGGTTGGGTGCCAGCTATACTTCGGCCAGCCTGGTTTCGAGGTACAAAGGCGACTGGCTGTACGGAAAGTTCGAGTTTAGCGCCAAAGTTCCCGGCGGGAAAGGTACCTGGCCAGCCATCTGGATGATGCCAACCGACGATGAATACGGAGGCTGGCCAAAAAGCGGTGAAATGGACATCATGGAATATGTGGGCATGAACCCCTCCAACCTGTATTTCACAGCCCACTATGAAGGAACCAACGGCACGGGTCATCAAAGTTCAGGCTCCAATACCACTGCAATCAGT
>CAIKYI010000453.1 GCA_903831545.1 uncultured Methylobacter sp.
CCTGCGCCAGATCCTGGGTTCGGTCAATTATCCGACGGGTTCCAATTTGAATGATTTTTTCTACGGCTGGTTAAATTATCAAATAGAACATCATTTGTGGCCGGATATGCCCTTAAGCCAATATCAGAAAGTCCAGCCTCAAGTGCAGGCTTTGTGCAAAAAACATAATATTCCCTATCTTCAGGAATCTGTTTTTAAGCGCTTGTTAAAAGCCGTGGACATTATGGTGGGAAAAACCTCAATGCTTAAGCCACAATACACAAGCTGAAGTCGGGAGCATTTTAAGTCGTCCATGAATTAAGCTCCGTTAAAATGTCTTGCGGTGGTGTTAACCAGGTTTATTGCTGTCAAACTGTATACAATTAACTTTTTCAGACAAAGAAAATCATGAAAACATCATTCAAAGATATGAGTATCACCACAAAAATCATGATGTTGTGCATTTTTTTGATACTTATGATACTCACCGGCGTGTTTGGCTTTGTCGTTCCGTTAATATCGGAACAGCTTAAACAAGAAAAGCAGACAGCCAGCCGTCATTTAGTGGAAACAGCCTATCAACTGATTAGCGAGTACAGCAGCCGAGTCACTTCTGGAGAATTTACACTTGAAGAGGCGCAAAAAAGAGCTAAAAAACGTTTAGAGAACATGCGTTATGGAGCCAATAACTATTTTTGGATAAATGACACAACCCCGACCATGATCATGCATCCCGTTAAACCTGAGATGAATGGTAAAAATATGGCTAACGTTAAAGACACCAGTGGAAAATTATTGTTTCTGGCTTTTATAGATGCATGTAAAGAAAAAGGTGAGGGCTCAGTTGATTATATGTGGGATAAAGAAGGCAAGCCGACGCCAAAAATATCCTACGTAAAGATTTTCAAGCCATGGGGTTGGATCATTGGAACTGGGGTTTATGTCGATGACATTCAGAGCGAAGTGGCATCTATCCGTTTGAAAATCTTGGGGGGCACGCTAGTCGTGCTGCTTGTTATCTCGCTCATGGCGTTTTTTGTCGGATCGCGAATAGCATTGCCATTGAAACGTGCTGTTTCTGCACTTAACGCAATGGCAGAAGGTGACTTGAAGGTAACTCTTCTGTCGGGCAGCAATGACGAAACCGGAAAATTGATTGGCGCCATGAAAACAATGCAACTAAAAATTTCTGAGGTTGTTTCCGAAGTTCAATCTGCCGCCGATAATGTCGCATCAAGTAGCCAGGAACTCTCAGATACAGCACAGCAGATCTCGCGAGGCGCATCCAATCAAGCGGCGAGTACAGAAGAAATTTTATCCAGTATGGAAGATATGTCTTCCTGCATTAGTCAAAATTCGAGTAATGCCAGTCAAACAGAAAAAATTGCCATAAAGAGTTCCCTGGAAGCCAAACAAAGTGGCGAGGCCGTCATCGAAACCGTTGCCGCAATGAAGGAAATTGCTGCCAAGATAGTCATAATCGAAGACATAGCCCGGCAGACTAACCTTCTGGCATTGAATGCAGCCATTGAAGCAGCCCACGCCGGTGAACATGGTAAAGGTTTTGCTGTGGTAGCATCCGAAGTTCGTAAACTCGCTGAACGAAGCCAATCGGCCACCAGTACGATAAATAATCTTTCTACCAGGAGCGTTCAGATTGCTGAGTTAGCCGGCACCCTGCTTAATGAGATGCTGCCGGATATCCTGCGGACTTCAGCGTTGGTCCAGGAAATCTCTTCCTCCTGTCGAGAACAAAAGAGTGACGGGGAGCATGTCAACAAGGCGATCCATCAATTGGATAGAGTTATCCAGCAGAATGCTGCGGCATCTGAGGAGATGGCAGCAACGACGGAAGCGCTTTCAGGCCAAGCGGAACATCTTAAAGAAAGTATCCGATTTTTTCGTATTTGAGGATCAGGGTAGCAAAAAATAAAGGGTTTAAAGCTCTATTTGTTGCCTAAAAAGCATTAAGTACTTATTCGGTTAGGTTAAAAGTCGTGGTTATAAAACGGATCAAGCTAAATTTATCTCCCGGCATCTTTAATCGTTATATTATCAAATCAAATGAATAGCTCTCAATTAAAATGTCTCTTTGTATTTGCTATCTTTGCCATCATTGGTTTCGGTCCGGTTTCTCCAGGTTGCCTGATCGGCATGTATGTCGTTATCAGGCGCCCCGACTGGTTTTTAACACTGGTTGACAATCTCTATGGCAATCCGGTGCCCAAGAGACTGATCACTTCAAACAAAGTGCGGATTAAAGCTTTTCTGTGCCTGTTGACATTGTTCATCATCGATATGGCGCCGGTACCGGTCACTCCGGTTGTTGCCGTTGTGATTATTCTGAACAGACCTCAATGGTTCTTGCATGTCGTCAAAGGTGTGTACAGCGTAAGGGTATAACGCCCGTAACTTAGATGGATATTGGGCGGTGGTTCGAATCTCTTTGGAAGCACCATTTTTGAAGTTTATCAAGGATTAGGTAAATGTACCTCATTCGCTGACACTTAATAGCTTTCTCCTTACAGGGTTGTCGCTTAAGTATCTCATGGGAAAAAATTGAAAATAACACATAAAAAAGGGCTGTTTAGCTTTTGACACTAAACAACCCAGAGATTTGGAGGATATAAACTACAACTAAGAGGGAAGGAAACCTGCTAAGTCATATACGCTGTTGCTTTCTATCAACGTGTGGCTATTTAAACAGGGTATGGAATATAAAAGTTGATCCAGATCAATATTATTTGAGTTTCCTTTGCTAACCGGAACTAAGCAATCGATAAAGGGTATATTGGAAATCAAGCGCTACCACTTTGAGCATAACTTCGCTCATGGTGAATATTGCTTATACTTTTTATTGGCAACGTTGATCTTGCTAGCCTATATGTGTCACACGCTGTTAGATTTAATGGATGACATGCTTTGTCTGCTTCTCCAGAAACTACCTTCGCGCAGGCGTTTGTTTGATTATATGAAGGCGCTTACAACGTATTTCTGCTTTGATAGTTGGCAGCATCTGCTCAATTTTATGTTGGAAGGCTGGTCTTGTATTCCGGAAAGTCGAATTATTCGCAAACCTAAACCAGAAATCAGCTAG
>CAIKYI010000454.1 GCA_903831545.1 uncultured Methylobacter sp.
ATGATTTACAGGTTGCTGTCGCTGTTGTTTTTTGTATAGCCCAGAGGCGCCTACTTTTAGATTTCGTGGACAAAATGATTTTTCTATTGAGAGCCTTGAATCTTGAAAATCCTATTTAGCGCCGGCGAGTCCTCCGGCGATCAACATGCCGCCAATATGTTTTTGGAACTCCGCGAGTTGCAGCCGGATATTATAGGCATGGGCATGGGCGGAGCAAAAATGGCGCAAGCAGGCATCGATATTCGCTATGATTCAGGCAATATCGCTGTTATTGGCGTTGTGGAAGTCATCAAACATTATCCTGAAATTCGGCGTGCGTTAACATTGATGCAGCAATTGGTAGCATCAGAACGTCCGGATTTATTGGTGTGCGTGGACTATAAAGAATTTAATTTCAAGCTGGCGCGTTATGCCAAAAAGTTGGGGATTAAAGTGTTGTTTTACGTCAGTCCCCAAGTGTGGGCCTGGCGGCCTGGACGGGTGAAGACTTACGGTGCGGTCATAGACATGATGGCGGTGATTTTTCCTTTTGAAACAGTTTATTACGATGCCGAAAAGGTGCCGGTACGTTATGTGGGGCATCCTTCAGTCGATAAGGTTCATCCCCGTTTTAACCAAACTGATGCTTTACTGCATTTTGGCCTGGATAAAACCAAGCCGATAGTCGGTTTATTACCAGGAAGTCGAGCCAACGAAATCAAAAGCCTGTTGCCGGTCATGTTGGCGGCTGCAGGAAAAGTGGAAGCCGGTTTGCCGGGCTGCCAGTTTGTCCTGCCGCAAGCTGATTCGATCAGTGATGCCTTGTTAGAAGAATATCTCAGTGAATCCCCGTTAGCTGTTACAGTGATAAAAAACCAACCTTATGATGTAATTCAGTGTTGTGATTCAGTGATGACTTCATCAGGAACAGCAACCCTTGAAATTGCCTTGTTAAAAGTGCCTATGGTTATTGTTTACAAACTTTCACCCTTTACCTACTGGTTGGGCACAAAGCTGGTAAAGACGCCGTATATAGGCTTGCCGAATATTGTTTTGGGTAAGGGTATTATTAAAGAATTGATTCAGCACGAAGCTACTGCCGAAAACCTGTCTGCTGAGGTGTTTCGTATTTTGACAGATAAAGCCTATGCCGATGAATTACGCGAAAATCTGGGGCAGGTTAAACAGCAATTAGGGCAGGGTGGCGGCTCTAAAAATATGGCATTGTTGGCATTGGAAATGCTCTCTCTCTATAAGCCATAACACGCGTGAGGGCAGGAAAAGATTGTATTAACGTTTATAAAGTTATTTTTCAGGTAACAAACAGATGAATCATAAAAAAGTAGCAACCCGAGTAGAAAGTATCTCTATGGCTTCAGGTATTATTGCTGGTATTTCCGCTGCCGGTGCAACAATAGCAGCTCCTAGCGGTTTTGATGCTGTTGGCGTGTTTTTGGGTATAACAAGTGAGCCTTTGATTATAACTGCCGCCCCCGTTCTTGGAATTATCGCAACGGTTGCGGGAACGCTGTCCGGGGGGACTTATTTTTATTCCAGCTGGAAAAGTCGGCAAAATAAAACTAATGAACTTTAAGCGTATTAGGGTTTTGTCTTGGCATTAATAAAAATACTGTCCAAGGATTTTATCGAAACCGCAGAAGGACTTGTTTTTGCAGTAGTCGAACATGGTTTTGAACAGGGCAAAGCCTTGTGTTTTTTACGCTATGTGTATGAGTCAAATGGCTGGAAAAAGCTTGAAACCGAAGCGGCCAATGCTTTTTTGCAACAATATCATCCTGAATATCTGCATTATTCTGCGGTGTTGGATGCCCGGTTGCATGCTGTGTGTGCCGAGCGGATTGTTAAACACCATCGGCCTGTAAACAGCTTACAAGCGCTTTTACAAGCCAGTCCCCGCGATAGGGTAGAGCGTGATTTATTCAAGCTTTGTCAGTTATTGGAACAAGATGGCTTGGATCTGTCGCAAATCGGCATTACCGGTTCTGTTTTGATTGGTGCTCAAAACTCGACCTCAGACCTTGATCTGGTTTGTTACGGCCGGGAGATTTTTCATCAATGTCGGGGCATTACCGAAAGTCTTATTAAGCAAGGTCACTTACAGGCGCTTAATAATCAGGATTGGCAGCAATCTTATGAGCGCCGCTCCTGCGCTTTGGATTTTGACGCTTATGTCTGGCATGAACGGCGAAAATCTAATAAGGCCGTCATTAACGGACGGAAATTCGATTTGAATTTTATTGATCATTCTAAAAAAAGTGAGTCTGTCAATTATCAAAAATGTGGCCCGATTACTTTGCAGTGCAAGGTGACCGACGATGTTTATGGCTTTGATTATCCGGCTGAATTTAAAATAGACCATCAGCAAATCAGTTCTGTGGTCAGTTTTACCGCAACCTATACCGGGCAAGCGCTAATCGGTGAAACAATCGAGGTTTGCGGTGTTTTGGAACAATCTGAACTAGGTGTTAAACGCATCGTGGTGGGTTCCAATCGTGAAGCACACGGGGAATATATCAAGGTTATTCAGTGATCAAGTTGGCTGAGTTTTCGGCAGTCATTTTTGATATGGATGGCCTGGTCTTGGATACCGAAAGCACATACAGTATTGCCTGGCAACAGGCGGCAAGTATTATGGGCTATGATTTTAGCCCGGATTTTTGTTTGTCGCTGTCAGGCTTGCATTACCAAGACATACAACTCAAACTACTAGATTATTGTGGTACAAATTTTAATCTGCAAACCTTCAATGCGTTAAGCGGTGAGTGTTGGCGTGATCATGTCAAGGTGCACCGCATTACAATTAAACACGGTTTTTTTGAATTGCTGGCGTTGCTAAAACAACAAAAAACGCCTTTTTGTCTGGCAACTAATAGCCATGCGATCAATGCACGGGAATGCCTGGAACTGGCCGGTATCGGGGAATCCTTTTCACTCATTATTAGTCGTGATGATGTTTTACTTGGCAAGCCTGAACCGCACATTTTTTTCAAGGCAGCTGAATTGTTGCAAGTGGACATCAGTCAGTGTCTGGTCCTTGAAGATTCTCATGCCGGAATTGTAGCGGCAAGCAGGGCAGGCGCTATTACCGTGTTTATCCCGTCAACGACGCAGGTTGATCCTGCTACCCTTGAGTTATGCGACTTGATGGTGAATGATTTGGCTGAGTTAAGCGCCAAGCTTAAACAATCAATACACTAATTCACTAAAAAGACTCAAGCTAAACGGCTATAAAAATGCCCATTCATCAAACCAGGCGGCCTGACCTATATAGCATTTGTTTTTATCGGTGAGATTCCAGACCACGGCATTTTTGATTTGAAATCTTTTGCCGCTGCTTGATATGCGCACTCCCTCATAATGTTCGATATAGCCTTTTTTGGTTACTTCAGCTAACAATCGCTCACGTTCGGCTTGGTTAACCGGTTCCGCAGACAATCTGGAAGGCAGGGCAGTAAAGTCTTTCCAGTTTAAGTCAAATAACGCCAGGGCTTTAAGGTTTGCATAATTGAAAACCGGATCATTCGCCGTATTATGAGAAACAAGCGCAAAAGGCGCATGGAATAATTGTTTCGCAAACTGATTATCGGACTGAATGTCCGGGATTAATTCTTTCAGGAGCAATTGACGATAACTATTTCTAATTTCTAGCACATGCTCAACCAGAAAATTGTTTTCTTCAGCTGGATAATCCATAAAATTTAAATATACAGTTAAGGTGTAACAGTCCACCAAGGAACAAAAAAAGGGCGCAAGATGCGCCCCTTATAATTAATTGTTACCTGGGATTGGCTTAAAAAAACTTCTCAAAATCTATTTGTAGGAGCGCTTTTAATCGCCCCTACAAGTCTAGCCTAACGGGAAGTTATGTTGACCATATCCATTACAGGATTAAGCCTTCAGCAAATCCTTAACCTTGGCAATAATTCCGGCAGGATCAATACCTTGATGAGGGAATTGTTCCCACAGGCCGCCACAGCCCTCTTTATGGGTTGCAATATGAGCATATTTTGGAGTTAGACCACGCTCCAGCAACCACGAACCAAAGCGACTACCCAAGCCGGTTTTTCGGTTATATGACTCGACCACCAACACCATTGGCGAGTTCCC
>CAIKYI010000455.1 GCA_903831545.1 uncultured Methylobacter sp.
GTCGTTTAAATTGATCCTGTTTAAACTGGACAAATAGTAAACGCCGTTGTGCACGCTGTTTTAAGGAAAAGTAATCCAGACAAACATAGACTAAGGCCTTCAAAAGCCCGAAAACACAAGCAATGATTAATCCCGTAAAACCACTTAATATCATTGCCATACCCAATAAGGTTAGAGCTGTTGGCATGACAGATACACCTACCAATAAAGCTAGCTCTACAAGTAAAAATACCGGCAAAGAAGCAAGAACCAGCAACAGGGAAATTCTAATTAACAAAATTAAAACCTGGAAGTTAAAATAAGCCAGGAAATTGTACCCAATTTCTGACTATTTGGCAGTTAGAAAATAATATATCCAATTCCCTATAAAATAAAAAACTGCTATTTAAGAACGCTGAATTAATCATATTTAATTATAATGCAACACTATCGTTCTCATTCGACTCAATGAGACTGAAAAATTAATAAACCGACTTTTCCAAAATCACATACCTTAATAAACACAAATCAATGCATAGATTAAGAGATAAAATTCGCGACATTCCCGATTTTCCAAAACCGGGCATTATCTTCAAGGATATAACACCACTGGTGAAAGACCCGGCTACCTTGAGACTAACTGTCCATCAATTACTTCACCCTTTTTTAGGCAGAAATATTTCCGTAGTTGCCGGCATGGAAGCTAGGGGATTTATTTTTGGTTCTCTGGTCGCCTGGGAATTGGGACTTCCGTTTGTGCCACTGAGAAAACCGGGAAAACTGCCTTACGATGTGCAAAGCGTATCTTATGATCTTGAATATGGCTCAGCAACGCTTGAAGCACATATTGATGCCTTTGATGCAAACGATCGTGTTTTATTAATTGATGATTTACTTGCTACTGGCGGAACGGCTAAAGCAAGCTGCGAATTAGTAGAACAATTAGGCGCAAAAGTTGAAGCATGCGCCTTTATTGTGGAACTGGATTTTTTAGAGGGTAGGGAGAAATTAAAGGACTACGAAGTACATTCTTTGCTGCACTATTAAAAAATAGGCGCTAGCCACATACGTGCGGATAGCGCCAAATCTTTAGTCTTTAGTCTTTAGTCTTTAGTCTTTTAATAAGATGCTTTTTTGAACTATTAAGCGTATCAAGTTTTCTCCCTGCCTCTTCATAGGATTTGCTTGTCGCATCGAAGGATTGAGCTGCATTGCTAAATGTTTTTGATAGCTGTGTAAAATCTTTAGTCTCTGCATTCAGACGCAAAGCAAAACCAGTTTTTTTCTCTATATTAACTGGCGATACATTTGTTTTAATGCTCCCCATTGACTCACCTTCAAGATCATCGACATCTGAAGACGCCTCTGATCGACCATCTGTAGCCAGATTATTACGCCATTGCAAGAAAGACTCTCTGGTAAAGACATAAGGATCTAATGCAGCTTCGTCAATAAATTTCAATGAACCTTCCGCACTGGCTCGTGTATTGAGCATAGAAACCAGCTGCACCGGAAGTCCAACGTAACTTGACGGGTTTGCCGCTGTGTCAAATATCGCACCAGGTATGCCGCGTAAGGTGGTCGGGCCCAAAATAGGCAATACCAAATAGGAGCCTTGGGGAACGCCCCACACAGCGAGGGTCTGATCAAAATCTTCTTCATTTTGTTCAAGACCTACATCTTTGGCAACGTCAACAATACCCCCCAATCCAAGGGTTGAATTAATGGCAAACCGCCCGGTATCTTCAGCGCCTTTAGAAAACTTGGCTTGTAAAACATCATTGATGACTACGTTTACATTTTTTAGATTATTAAAAAAATTAAACACCCCCGTTTGCATGAACTGAGGAGTAATCCATTTGTAAGCATTTGAAATAGGTGCAGCTACATAATCATCAACCGAATCGTTAAAAACAAACAATTTCCTGTTTAAGTTTTCATAAGGATCAACCTTGGTGTCCTCGGCGTGTTGCTGGGGAACATCAGCAATTGAGCAGTCAGACACCAAAATGCCGGCTGCCAATACTAAACCTGTAAATACTTGTTGCGTTTTCACTCTACGATTGCCGTTGTGTAGTCTCTTCATTGGCATAAAACCTATTGTTTTGAATAATTATCAATTTTTTCGTTGATTTTGGTTATTAAAGCATCAAAGCTTTCACGCTCAAGAATAGAAGTATATTCTGATCTTTTCAAAGCCAAATCGCTAACGCCATTTGCAATAATATTGATGATGCGCCAGCTATTGCCCTTTTCCTTTAGCATATAATCAAACTTTACAGGCTTGTCATCCGGAATCACTAAATGTGAGTGCACAACAACGCCACCTCTAGTCGTTTCTTCTTCGGAATCAAAGATAAAGGATTCTCCCGAATAATCTTTAAAATTATGCGCATAAGAAGCGATGCTCAAACGACTGAATACATCAACCAATTTTTGCTGTTGTTCCTCGGATAAC
>CAIKYI010000456.1 GCA_903831545.1 uncultured Methylobacter sp.
CAATTTTATCGTAATTATTCAGGCGACCATCTATATATAAAAGATGACTGCAAAGCAAGGGGCCAGAATATTGCCCTTTTATTCTTATCAACATGAGATCATAAAATGAATGTGTTAGCTGTTTACAGCATCAAGGGCGGGGTTGGAAAAACGTCAAGCGCGGTTAATCTTGCTCATACTGCGGCGCGCAATGGTTACCGCACGTTGGTTTGGGATCTTGATCCTCAAGGAGCCAGCAGTTATTATTTTCGCATTAAGCCTAAGATTAAAGGGGGCAGTAAAGACTTGATTGCCGGGAAACGCGAATTGGATGATCTGATTAAAGGCACTGACTTTGAAAATCTTGATTTATTGCCGGCTGATTTCTCTTTCAGGAATCTTGATCTGGTTTTGGATGCCAAGAAAAAGCCTACCCATCAAATTAAGAAATTGCTTAAACCGCTGGCTGAAGACTACGATTTTATTTTTCTGGATTGTCCACCCAATATTTCATTATTGTCTGAAGCAGTTTTTGAAGCAGCAGATATTCTTTTATCGCCGATTATTCCGACTACGTTGTCCTTAAGAACGCTTGAGCAGCTTAAAAAGTTTATTGAAGATAATGGCCTATATGATTTGGCGTTGGTGCCGTTTTTTTCCATGGCCGATAGGCGTAAAAAAATGCACAAAGATATCATGACTAATATGGCAGAGAGTCATGCCGAGATATTAACTACCGCTATTCCCTATGCCAGTGATATCGAACGCATGGGACTGGAGCGTATGCCGCTGAATGGCTATGTCAAAAAAAGTCAGTCTACGATTGCTTACGATGCTTTGTGGCAAGAAATTCTTGTCCGCATTACCAGGTTTCAAAAAGACAACACTTAATTTCACGAGGCCATTATGAAGCCTGATAGTATTGTAATAAAAAAACGCTACAACAGAATTGCGCCATATTTTGAAGGTATGGAAGCAGTCATGGAGGGATTGTTTTTTAAAAACTGGCGGAAAAGATGTTGGGCGAAGGTTGAGGGACATCATATCCTTGAAGTTGGCGTTGGAACCGGCAAAAACTTTGAGTACTATCCCAAGGATTCCAGAATAACGGGGATTGATTTTAGTGAGCAGATGCTAGAACAGGCAGTAAAAAAAAGAGACCGAAAACAGGTCAACGTTGATTTAGAGTTGATGGATGTTCAATCCTTATGCTTTGCGGACAATAGTTTTGACACAGTTATAGGTACTTTCGTTTTTTGTTCCGTACCTTCGGCGGTAAAAGGTTTGAAGGAGCTTAAGAGGGTATGCAAACCGGGCGGACAGGTATTATTGCTGGAGCATGTTTTAAGTGAAAACCGTATACTCGCCGCAGTTATGAACCTGCTAAACCCTATCATTGTTGGTTTTCTTGGCGCGAACATCAACAGAAATACCGTCAAAAACGTTAAAGCCTGCTCTTTCAACTACGTGCATGTTGATGAACGTAGCAGTGATATTATCAAGTTGATTGAAGCCAGAAAGTAACGCAGTAAAACTTTTTAACTGAATCTCCGTTGAATTGGGTAAAATAGACTGAATTTTTGGACATTATTTATATACGTGAAGCCTCAATTAGAAAATCTGGTACAAACGCCAATTCCCACCAAGCACGGCGAATTTATCCTGCATTATTTCAGCAATACCATTGATGACAAGGAGCATATCGCCCTGGTTAGAGGCGACGTTGCTGGCAAAGATCATGTGCCGGTACGCATTCATTCAGAGTGTTTTACTGGTGACGTATTAGGTTCCAGGCGTTGCGATTGCGGCGAACAACTGGATATGGCTTTGCAGCTTATTGATCAGGCCGGTTTTGGTGTATTAATTTATCTGCGCCAGGAAGGCAGAGGTATTGGACTCTTAAAGAAATTGCAGGCTTATAATCTGCAGGATCAGGGCATGGATACAGTTGATGCCAACATTCATCTGGGACATCTTGCCGATGAACGGGAATATAGCGTTGCCGCGTTAATTCTGGAAAACCTTAAAATAAAGTCTATAGAATTACTAACCAATAATCCCGATAAAATAGCAGGGTTGATAAAACTTGGTATTACCGTGGCCGGTCGTATTCCTGTCGTGGCTGTGGCTAACGATGATAATGTCGGTTATTTAAAAACCAAAGCAAAAAAAATGGCGCACCTGCTGTTCGAAACTAAAAAAAGTTAGGGCGGTCATTTTTCATCGTTACAGCGGTTCCCCAATAGCGGTTAACAAAAGCCTTGCCTCTTTCTGTCAGTCATTTGGAATAGGTGTTTTAGTTAAGCAAGCTGGTAAAAACTGTAATAAGATAGCAATAGTTTCTACTTTAAATGAGTTAGTCGATGCGACGTTTTATTCTACTGAGTTTACTTGCCTTTCCGGCCTATGCCGTTGATGAGCAAGCCCCTCCTGTGCTTGAG
>CAIKYI010000457.1 GCA_903831545.1 uncultured Methylobacter sp.
AAGTTGGTAATTGCAGCGAGTTGTTATTTTCAACTTGATTTAATTTTTTTGTTAGGCATAATTTGTCATCAATAGCTTACAGAGGGCCCAAAGATTTATTCCAAATTAGGGTTATTTGAGGCTAGTCGGCATAACATGGCTGTTAAATTCAATTAGCTACATAGTTTGATGAGGTCCTATCATGGCAAAAAATAAACATATTACTGAACCCGATGTGTTCGGTTATCAAGTTCGCATCGTAAGGCGTGGCAAAGAAAGCAGTCGTTATTTTTCACATAAGCTTTGGGGAAACAAAGGCAAGTCCTTAAAGGCAGCGCTTACCTGGCGTGACCAGATGCTGATTGTTTTAAAAGGCAGTAAAACGCGGTTTCTAAAGCCACCCAAGAATAAAACCACTACCGGAGTCACTGGAGTCTCCAGAACCATCAAGTATGATCATCGTAAAGATAAAAGCTATCTTTGCTACACCGTTTTTTGGGTAAATAATTGTAAGTCAAGAAACAAAACCTTTCAGGTTGGCAATGTAGATAAAGTAACGGCAGATGATGAGTTGCATGCATTTCGAACTGCCAAGCTGTTTAGAAGTTGCTATGAGTTTTCAATAGACAATGATCTTGAGTTTTATGACGATAAATTTATCGGCTGGAAAAAAACCAGGTTATATGAAAACGAAAATTTGAACGCAGTAGCTGTTTGAAATCATTCGCTACCTGAAACAGCTCTAAGCCTTAAAACGGAAGCCTTTAAAAACCACGAACAACGATAATGTCTTCGTGGTTTTTTTTGTCCTACTGCTTGATGGATACGAACGCTATTTTGGCAATTCCTGCATGCTGTACTGTTGCCATCACTTCAGCTACTTTTGAGTAAACAACATCTTGATCAGCGTATAAGTGCAAGCCAATTTCTGGACTTTTTAACAGCTCGGCTTTCAATGCCGATTCCAATCCGGCAAGGTCATTAAGGGGGAGTTTGTTCAGTGTTATAGCACCTTTTGCATCAATGCCAAGTTGCAGCGGTTGTTCTTTGATATCCGCTGTGGTCTCTGCCGTTTTAGGTAAGGTCACATGCACTGATTGTGTGAGTAGCGGTGCGGTCACCAGCAAAATAATCACCAGTACCAGCATCACATCAACCAAAGGTGTAACATTGATGTCGGCCATGGCTCCTTCTTCTTCGGACTGAGGTTTAAAGGCCATAATTATTCCTTGGCAGTGGCATTAGCGCTTGAGGCGATATGCATGAAACTCACCACAAAATTTTCCAGGCCTGCGCGTTGTTGTTTAACGCGGCGCAAAAAAAAGTTATAGGCCAACACAGCCGGTACGGCGACTGCGATACCGATTGCTGTTGCGACCAAGGCATCCCCAATAGGACCGGCTACCACATCCAGGCTGGTTGAGCCGCTGGCGGTAATTTCATGCATTGCATGCATAATACCCAGCACCGTACCGAACAAGCCAACGAAGGGAGACGTACTGCCTATGCTGGCAAGTAACGTCAAACCACTTTCCATTTTGTGTTGCTCTTGTTGCATTTGTATCAATAAGGAGTGTTCCAGCAGTTCTTCAGGGATTCCCCGATATTTAAGGCTCTTGCCTGCAAATTGCTGACTTTCGGTCATCCATGCAAAACCTTGCTGTGCAATTCGTGCTTGCGGTCCTTTGGTTACTTCTGCAGGTAGTGTTTTGGCCTGTTCCAGATTTTCTGCATCCCAAAATGCTTTGTTAAAGCTTCGATTATAAGAGCTGTTCTTGGTAAACTGCCAAATCTTGAAAAAAATCACTGTCCATGTCGCCACAGAAAAGACCAGCAAAGTATATAAAGTACCGTCGATAATAATCTCTGGCGTAATATGATAGGGCATTCCCTTCTCCTTGATTGTAATGATTAAAAGTGAAATTTGAGACGGTATTCATCAAGTTGGTAACCTTTTTTTTCGTTTAGGGTCGCTACCTTGCCGCTTAATTGTTTCTGTCTTGTCAGAGCACTAATATGCAAAGTACGCACTTAAATTAGGCTCCTGCAGGAAACTCGCAAATCAAAAGGCTGTTTGCAAGCAAATCCTTATCGGGTTAATTTAAATTGCAGCGTCTGCACCGCGCGTTGTTCAACAGCTACCCCAGTAACAATTTTTTCTTTAAATTTCCATTGAGTAATCGCATTCAGCGCGGCTTCGTCAAAAATATCGGCGGGTTCTGCTTCAATAACCGTGGCTTCATCAACGCTACCGCTGGAAGTAATGGTAAATTCAATTTTAACCCAGCCTTCGATATGACGATTTGCGGCGCGCGCAGGATATTTTGGTGGAATGCGCTCCAAAGGAATGACGCCAGTGCTGATTTTGGGTTCATTGCTGACCACAGCAGGCGCTGGCCTACTAACAGCTTGCGGAACTGGCGCGGCTGGCACTGGATTAGAAATCTGTGGCTGATCTTGAGTTATGGGTTCTGGTTTGGGCGAATCAGCTTGTTTTGGCAAGGTCACCTGCTTGGGAATAACCAGCATTTTTTTCTTGACCGGTTGTTTTAACGGTTCTTTTTTCGGCGGTTCAGGTTTGGGAGGTTCCGGCTTTGGCGGTTCTGGAGGCGTAACTTCGGCTTTTGAGCCAGGCATGGAAACCATCGAAACTTCCATTATGACCAGTTCGGGTTTCTTGGTCGTTTCTGTCGGTCTTAGCAGCCAAATTGCCAGGCATAAATGCAGCAGCACCACTAAGGTCAATATCAATCCTGCCATAAAGCGGGATCGTTCTTGGTCAGCTAAAAAGGTAAAGGGTGATCGGTTTTTTTGCACTGACTCGTTTGCCTCATTGCCCAAATATTTCAGATGCTTGTCACCTGGGTGATTGTTAAATGAAAGCATGGGAACTTTTGTTTTGTAAACATCGATTGTACTTCATACCGGGGCGATATTAATTATTTAAGCAATTTTAATTGAAAATCGTGTTGTTGCGTTTTCCAGGAAAGGTAAAAATTAACGTCATCACCAACCAGAAAAGGCTGGTCGCCGGAATGTTCAGTTAATGCCACCATTTCAGGCTTGGACCAACTTTTACCGTCGTCGGCAGAGTTCATTAGTTTAATGATATTGTTAGTTCCGTCAAATTCCTGCCAAACCACTCTGACCTGCGAACCTAAAGCCAATACATGCGGATGACTTGCGCCGTCATTACCGAACTTAAGTTGTTCCGAAAAATGTTGCCCGGAATCGGTCGAATAGGCATAAAACAGACCTTGATGGGTGGGTGAGTTGCTAAACCAGACTTCGTGATAAATGCTGGAGGCGGAAATTGACAAGCCGGGACCATGATGTGGGCAGGCATCAATTTTCCAGTTATCCTGGCCAACACGCTGGGTATCGCCAGGCGTATTCCAGTCATTGAATTTAACCAGCGCATGGTCGCGTATTTCACCTTCAAAAATATGTCGCCAAGTGATGACAGGCGTATTGTCCGGCGCTATTTCGGTAGCCAGTCGGCAACATTGGCAGACATGGGTAGCAATCCTTTTATTGGGATAAAAATGAGTTCCGCCATCATTAGACCAGGCGTAATAAATTGAAAAGCCATCAAATTTCTTTCCCGCTTTTTTTTCCGCTTCAAAATCACGCGCATCCAGCCAGGCTATAAATATTTCGCCATTTTTTCCAATGGAAATGCTATCAAAACGATGACTGATGGCCTCGAGATTATCATTGACTGTAACCGGAGCAGAAAAATGTAGTCCACCGTCAGTCGAACGGCTGAAGCGAACATGGCCGCTATGCTTAGTCTCCAATTTTAAGGTCCAGGTCAGATAAATGGTGCCTTTTGCATCCAGCTTGATTTTTGGGCGATATTCACCTTTGGCTTCAATTTTTTCTTCAACAGCATTGACCTGCAACGGCTTGCCAAAACTGAGCCCTTTGTCATTTGATGATTGCACGAAAACATGATCATTATTTGCCCAGCTAATCCAAAGTATGCCTTTGTTGTCAAAGGCGGAACTGATTGTGTCAGCACATAGGTTTTCAGGTAAGGCTTTGGGATCAGCGCAAACACCTGTTTTCTCAGCCGTGTGATGATGCGCCTGAGGTTGTTTGTCAGTGGCTGAGGGTTTTACTGTAGTGTCATTTGCACAAGCAGAAACGGCAAGTGCGGTAAGAGCTAGAAAAAAGGATAAAGGCTTCATGTACTACACCGAGATAAAGAATCAAACTAAGTTATAAAGGAAAAGCCGGGCTTGCCTGGATTACATGTAATAGCAACCCAGGCAACTCGGCTTGGTTTTCCTTTGGTATATATCGCGAAAACGTATCCTAAGTTTTAATAGTACGCCTGGCTCTAAATTTAATAATTATACTTCAACTGGGCAAAGTAAGTGCGAGAAGGGAAGGGATGAAACAACCAGACCTGATCGTTATTGATGTTATCAATGCCAGCCGATGCACTGATTTGCTTGGTGATTTGATATTTGGCATGTACATCGACAATAAAGAACGATGTGCCGCCTGAAGCGTAAGTCGCTGGATTGATGTCGCTATTATTCAATTGACCAAACTGTGGACTGCTGTAACGACCACTGACTGAGGTGGTTAACTTATCTGTCGCGCGATAAGCGATAGTCGCACTGGCACGCCACTCAGGCACTCTAGGTTGGCGTTTTCCTGTTGAAGGTTGGTTAGCGTTGGGGTTTGCAGCAGTGGGGCCAGCGGCAGCGGCAGCGGCATCTCCAGCAGCGTTATCGGTAATTCTGGAGTCAGCCCAAGTTGCGTTTCCGTATAGATCAAGCCCTTGTATACCGACATTACTGTGTTCGCCAGAAAACTCAATACCATAAGTTTGGATTTCACCGACATTGGATGGTGTGCTAATTTGTCCGCCACTGGCCAAAAAGGTTTGTTGTGTATAGATCGCATCTTTTACGCGCTCCTGAAATAAGCTAAGACGCAATTTACCCTCATCCAGAAAATATTCTCCTGAAAGCTCTGAAGATAATGCTTCTTCGGGTTTTAGATTAGGATTCCCATTAATAATCCTTGGTGCCCCGGAAGTTATTGAGGTTGTTTGAAACAACTCAGTTACCGTGGCAAAGCGATAGGCTTGGCCAATGGCTAATCCTGTTTGTAAGCGATCTAAAGGCTTCCATGTCAACTTGGCTTTTGGTGAAAACTCCAGGTCATTTCGGTTAGCTTGGTTCACTGTTCTAAGGGCATTGCTTACTATGCCAGCGTTATAACCATCGAACGCATGCCAGTTCTCCAGACGACCACCGAGAGTAAGATTCCATTTTTTGTTAAAATCCCATGCATCTTGCAACCAATAACCTTCGGTTTGGGTCTTGCCTTGTGAGTTAGTAAAAATAGTACCGCCATTACCTGTTTGCCAGTTGGTTGTGTTATAAACCGGGTTATTTAGTTCATACAAATCATGATGAAAACCAAAGCTCACCTCATGGTTACCCAATAGATCAACACCTGGCCGCCAAATTCCTTTGGCATCAGCGGTATTCCAACCGGTTCCTGTCAAACTGGTTGTTCTGCCAGCGCCATTGCTAGCCGCTTGGGTAGGTGTTTGTGTCGAGGCGCGACTTAAATCCGTTCCATATTCAACAACGCTGCCTGACAAATCCCAATCAAATTTCCCTCCAGTTTCGGATTTAAGATTCATTCCATGAGACCAGTGCATTTGTTCCGCTCTGGTTTCTGCAAAACTAGGGGAATTAGCCGCGCTTAAATCATATTTTTTTCCGCCAATATTAACGGTGCCGCTATTAACTACATTGCCTGCAGTATCACGTAAGAAGCTGTTAAATCCCGCATTATTTTCATTTTGCCATAATCCCAATGTATATGCGGCGTGCATTGTTGGAGTAATGTCATAGCCAAGCTTCCATTTGAAGTTGTCCTGTACAGTGTGATTAAGGTTTCCCTCACCCAATACCAAAGCATTGACTCCCGCTCCGTTTCGGTTAGCAATAGAACCAGTTACTACCTTGTCGCCAACTCCGGCATTGGTTGTTGAAGTGATGGGATTTATAAACGTTATCGGCTGACTATGACTGTCCAGATGGCTCACATCAAAACGAAACGATAAATCCTTGTAACGATCGCCTACATTAAAAGAATATTCCTGGCTGTCAAAAGTCTTGTTTTTGCCATAAAAACCATAATCTTGCCAGGTTGATTTTACATCGCCGCCAGCCTCAAATTTGTCCGGCATTTTGGTTTTAATATCAATCACACCGCCCATCGAATTACCTGCGTAGGCTGCTGAAAATGGTCCATACATAACATCAGTCCGCTCAATTTCGGAAGGCGCTACCATATTCCAGCGGGGTGAACCGGTGTTGCCATTGTTATTGCCCAGCAACGAAGATAGCAGAATGCCGTCAGCATAAATCAAGCCCCGTGCACTGGCGCCAGTGCCTGACGTACGCCAACCCACGGGCGCATTGGTGTCCCCAATATAACGTCTACGCACTTGTATGCTGGGCATGTATTTAATGACGTCCTCTGCAGTCATTGCATTGATGGTGTTATCTATTTTTTCGCTGGTGACGCTTTCTGTGGTCGTTGGTAACCGATACTGGTCCTTTGCATTGGTTATCAATTTCTCGGTTACTGTTATGTCTGACAATACAGCTTTCGATTTTTCGGCTTTTTTGTCTGCGTTCGCTTTTTTACTGACTATGGGTTTGGTGTCAGGTGCGACTTCGTTTTGCTGGGTTTCAGCCACAGCGAATGGGCTTGCAGCCAGTAAAAGGCAAATTAATGTACGTCTGGAGCTAATCGGAAAAGGTGGTTTGAATTGGGTCATGCAGGTCTCCTAAAAATTATTATTATCGTGGTGTGTTCAAAAGCTGCATTTTCATTTGGCTAGCAATAAACGGTTTTATGTATCAGGTAAATCTTTTAAAAGCTTTTCCAGAGTTTAAGTCGATTTCCTTTAAGTAATTTTGTCTCAGGTTGATGGAATAGCAATCGCACAATATATATAGTTGGCTTTGGTCAGTAGCGAATAGCGCCATTTCTTCCATTTTGTTATTATTCTGAACACAGGGGAAACCATAAGCATGTTTCTTGCCATATCATTAAGTCTGTGAAAATCAAGAAATGAGCTACTACAGGATTGTATTTTTAATAAATTGTA
>CAIKYI010000458.1 GCA_903831545.1 uncultured Methylobacter sp.
AATAATTGTCGCTATTTCCGCACCAATATCAACAGCAGTGGCCAGCGTGGCTAGCATTGCTATGTTATTGACCTGGATTATTTCAGGAAATGTTTGGTCGAGCTTAAAAATAGCAGCCGGTCAGCCGATCGGGAAAATATTGTTAGTGTTTTTTGCCTGGCTGGTAATTAGCAGTTTGTATGCTGATACCGCTTGGGGAGATAAAATTACGACGCTTTCCAGTTGGAAAACGTTGTTTTTTACTTTTGTTTTGTTGGGTTTCTTTTATCAAAAAGAGTGGAAAACAAGGTTTGTGCATTATTACTTGTTTGTAATGATTGTTGCTGCTGTTATTGCGGATTGTTTTTGGTTGTTTGATATTCAAGTCAGGGGAGCTACCAGTGGTATCGTTATGACTAATCACACCTCGCAAAGTCTAGCCTTTGTGGTTGCGGTTTTATGTTGTATTTTTTTGTTTAAAGAAGGGCTAGACAAGCAAAGAAAAGCTTTGATAGCGGTAGTGATAATATTATTCATATTTAACATCTTTTTTGTCAGTCCGTCTCGAAGTGGTTACATAGCGCTTCCGGTAGCTGCGTTTATTATGATGGTTAATCTTTATGGTTATAAAAGATTACCCCATATTTCAGGTATATTGGTTGTAGGAATCGTATTAGTAGCGTTGACGTCAACTACTTTGCAACAGCGAATAAAATTGGCTTGGGAAGAAAATAGAAGTTCTCAAACCAGTGAAAATCTAACTTCAATTGGTGTTCGAGATATTTTTAGGCAGAATACCTTGGAATTAATCCAGCAAAAACCAATATTTGGTTATGGAACCTCTTCATTCAAAAATGTTTACAGTATTTACGTGGCTGCAAAATATCAAGACTGGCGAGGTGACTCGGCACCCGATCCTCACAATCAATATTTATTTGTGTGGCTTGAAAATGGTTTGATCGGTTTGATAATTTTTCTAGCCTATATTTATATCGCAATCAAACAGGGAGTTGCTCAACAATCCTATGGGATTATTGCCGTAAGTTTACTGGTAGGCCTTGCCACAACAAGTCTATTTAATTCCCACTTCAAAACATTCCCTGAAGGGCATTTACTGGCATTTTTTGTAGGGTGCTTGTTAGCGCAACTGCCGAAAACTAAGGATTCAAAAGTCAGTGCTTAGCGTTATTATTATCACCAAAAACGAAGCTGAACATATAGATCGCTGTCTTGCCTCGGTAAGTTGGGCCGATGAAATTATTGTGCTAGATTCTGGCAGTAAAGACAGTACAGTTGAACTTTGCAAAGCATACACCGATAAAGTTTTTATGACTGATTGGCCTGGATTTGGCATTCAAAAACAACGAGCTTTGGATAAAGCCAGTCATGACTGGGTGCTTTCTCTTGATGCCGATGAGCAGGTTAGTTCAGAATTGAGAGCTGAAATAGAGCAAGCTATGTTAAACAATCAATTTGATGGCTATGAAATACCACGTCTTTCCAGTTATTGCGGTAAGCAAATGAGACATGGTGGATGGTGGCCAGATTATGTGCTTAGACTCTTTCGTCGTGATGTAGGAAATTTTTCTGATGCGGCCGTCCATGAGAGAATTATTGTTCAAGGTCCAGTTGCTCGACTAGCTTCACCATTTCTACATGAAACTGCAGAAAATTTGGAAGAAATTTTGTTTAAAGTAAATAGCTATTCGTCCTTGGGTGCACAAATGCTCTATGAAAAAGGGGGGCGAGCATCCATAAGTAAAGCTGTTTTGAAGGCGTGTTGGTCTTTTATTCGCACCTATTGGATAAAAGCCGCTTATTTAGATGGGTGCCAAGGGTTAATGCTTTCAATCTCTAATGCAGAAGTGACTTATTACAAATATGCTAAATTATGGGAAATACAAAACCAGAAATCGCGGGAACATAACATAAAATAAGTGCAAATAATTGGTGGAAAAATATCTACGTAAGTAGAACAAATAAAATTAAAAAAATGAACAAATCATCAACAGCAAGCATTCAAATATACAAACGACTGTTAACCTATGTAAGGCCCTATAGAGGCTTTTTTGCCATCAGCATCATAGGCTTCCTGATGTATTCAGGAACACAAACCCTCTTTGCGGCTTTAATCAAGCATATCATTGACACCTTACAAACCGAGACACGTGAAGGCATGAATTATTTGCCCTTGTTGTTTAGCGGTCTAATCATCGTTCATGGCATTGGCGCTTATATCGGCAACTATTTTCTGGCTAAAGTCTCAACCAATGTTGTCCATACCCTGCGCTGCGAAATTTTCGATCAATAT
>CAIKYI010000459.1 GCA_903831545.1 uncultured Methylobacter sp.
AACAAGAACTTCCAGTAACTTCCCATTAACATAACTCACAAAGTGATAATCTAGGTTAGATTATAGAAGTATGTATTTGTTTTTACAGATCAGATTTAAATTTATTTTTTACCTTATTCGCTAGCAAGCACTTCTATTGAACGCCCCTGACCCTCGTTAAGCAATTTAATAACGAGATCCGGCTTTGGCAAAAAACCTTGCCCCATTTCGGGCCATTCGATAAAACAGACGCAATCCTGGTCAAAATAATCTCTTATGCCTATCCATTCAAGCTCTTCAGGATCGACGACACGATATAAATCAAAATGAAATATTTTTCGATCTGCTATCGAATACTCCTCCACCAAAGTATAGGTCGGACTTTTAACCGCCCCGTTATAACCTGCGGCTCTTAAAAATCCTCGAACTAGCGTTGTTTTACCTGCGCCAAGTTCTCCATGCAAAAATATCAACGACTTTTCCGGCAAATCTGCCCAAAGCTTGGCACCAAATTGTTCTGTCGCTTCGGTGTCTTTTAAATAAGTCTTCATCAATTATAAATACTCATCAGTTAGAAAAATAGAACACGGATACTATCCGGCGCAAGACTAAAGCCATAGAAAGAAGGGTATTCTTTCTTCCCTGGTCTTTATATATATTAATTTACCAACCGCCTCAGATAAGGCATTAAATCACTGGCCAACAGACCTCTTTCCCCCTTTCTTTTTGCGGCAAAATCAGCCGCCAAACCGTGAATATAGACGGCTTGATGCGCCGCATCCTGTAAAGACAATCCCTGAGCCAGAAAACCGCCAAGCACTCCGGCCAGCACATCGCCCATGCCACCCGATGCCATACCAGGATTGCCGGTACTGGAAATAGCAAGCTGATGCTCGCTGGCAATCAAGGTTCCTGCACCTTTAAGAATGGCAATTCCGCCATAACTAGCCTGAAGACAACAAACAGCAGCGAAGCGGTCTTGGTGAATCTCAACCGTAGAACAATCCAACAACCGGGCCGCTTCGCCGGGATGTGGCGTTAAAATCCAGTTAGAGTTTTGAACAGGTGCTTTAGCCAACAAATTTAAACCATCCGCATCAACGACCAGAATTTTTCCTGCGTTGATTACCGTATTAAATAACATTTCTGACCAAGCACTTTGTCCCAGTCCCGGCCCAACGACAACAACATCGACTTTTTCAAGCAACTCCGATAGCTCATCGATTGTTTCCACGCCATGACACATTAATTCGGGCCTATTCATATTCATAAACCCGGCATGCTCAATCCTTGTCGCAATACTTACCAAACCTGCGCCAACTCTCAATGCCGCTTCACCCGCCAATTTAGCAGCACCGGAATAACCAAGGCAGCCACCCACGATGAGCACATGACCACAATTACCTTTATGGGCGCAACGGTCACGACGCGGCAACTGCGTATTGCTGACGCGTATTGCCGACGCTTCAACTTCTGCAAACACCTCATCAGGAAGGCCTAATTGTGCACAACTGATTTCGCCGCAATACTCAGCCGCTTGTCCGGTAAACAAACCTTGTTTCAAGGCAATAAACGTAACCGTACAAGTCGCCTTTACCGCACAACCCATAATCGCGCCCGTATCGGCATTTAAACCAGAGGCAATATCAACAGCAATGACTGGAGCAACATTGTCATTTATGGCCAGGATCGCTTCTGCATATAAACCGGTTACCGGTCTATCCAAGCCAATACCCAACAGCGCATCAATCAGCACATCAGCCTTGATAAACTGCTCTGCATTGAACGGACTAACCGTTCCCTGTGCCTCAATATATTCTTGATAGGCCGTCAAGGCATCTCCATTAAGATGCTCAGGGTCTGAAACAGCATAAACGCTTACCGCAAAACTGTCTGCCAAGGCCAACGTCGCGATGATATAACCATCACCGGCATTATTACCCAAACCACAAAAAACAGCTACAGACCCGGCATCCGGCCAGTGGCTTTTAAGACACTTAAAAACCGCCTGCCCCGCCCTGGTCATTAACTCAAAGCCCGGAATACCGCATTCCTGAATAGCGATTCGATCCAGCTCTCTAACTTGTGCAGCACGATATAATTTTAAAGGTAAGTTTTGCATGATAGCCAAATTATTACTATGAAACCCGGAAAACTCAGAATTCACTAACCAACACTGCTAGAATGAACGTCTTAATGAAGATACTATAGGCAAAGGGTAAAAAATTAAAAGCAAAAGATGATTTCTCATCTTTCAATCGTTATGTTTAATCTCTCATAAATTATGGATACAAGCGATCAATCACTAGCCGACCTTGCTTTACAAATTAAGCGCTGGGGTCTGGAGTTGGGCTTTCAACAGGTCGGTATCACTGACACCGCCTTACCAGAAGCCGAAGCACATTTGCAAAACTGGCTAGCAAAAGGTTTCCACGGCGAAATGGACTATATGCAACGTCATGGTCTTAAACGCAGCAGACCCGAATTGTTGTATCCGGGAACCTTGCGAGTAATTACCGTCCGTCTGGATTATCAAACCGATGCTACCAGCACAATGCATCATCAATTGACTGATCAAACCTCCGCTTACATTTCCAGATATACATTAGGTCGCGATTATCACAAACTAATGCGTAACCGCCTGCAAAAACTGGCCGATAAAATTAACACGAAAATGGGGGATCAGACTCCTGTGTCCATGCGGGCTTTTGTCGACAGCGCACCGGTACTGGAAAAAGCCTTGGCAGAAAAGGCGGGACTTGGCTGGATAGGCAAGCATTCCAATGTAATCAACCGAAAGGCCGGCTCATGGTTTTTTTTAGGTGAATTATTCATTAACCTGCCGCTACCTCTAGATAATCCCGCCACAGCGCACTGCGGCGATTGTAGTGCCTGTCTGACTGTCTGCCCGACTCAAGCAATCATTGGCCCCTATCAGGATTATCACCAGACTGGTATGTATAATGAAATCGAATCTCTGCTCCTGGCGTATAGAATCAATGATAATATTATTTACATTAAATTAAGCGGTAACGACACTCAGCCAACCCTGAATTTTATCGAAACAAAATGGAAAGAGATCTTCCCGGGCCA
>CAIKYI010000460.1 GCA_903831545.1 uncultured Methylobacter sp.
CCTGATTTAAAGCCTCAATCTCGCAAATGCCTTGCGCTATTTTGGCTTCCATTTCATTTTCATAGGCTTTTAATTTCAGATGGGTAGCCACTCTGGCTTTGACTTCCTCAAACTGAAAAGGTTTATTAATATAATCAAGCCCGCCTACATTAAAGGCTTTAATTTTATCGGCCACATCGTTCAGGGCGCTGATAAATAAAACCGGGATACCACGAGTTTCCGGATTTCTTTTTAACGCCTCGCAAACCTCATAGCCATTCATTTCAGGCATTTTAATATCCAGTAAAATCAGATCCGGCTTTTTCTTGGCAACGGCTTGCAAGGCTAAAGCGCCGCTGTTGGCAGGACGTACCTTATAACCTTCTTCTTTTAACAATGACGATAATAGCTGCAAGTTTGCAAAGGTATCATCGACAATCAAGATATCGGCGGTTGTTTCCAGAAGTAATTGATTGGCCATTATTTTTATAAACCTGAAATTTCTGTCCGGGGGAGCGATTTACCTCGCATTATGCCTTGCCTTAAATAGCTTTAGTTGGTTGGTTGTAAACGAAACCGGTAATCCTGTTAATTTATAGCTAAAACCAAGTTTCATCTACCATCATCAGTCAGCTTAATAAGCTTATCAAATTTATAGTTTTTGACCAATTCTTGCAAGGCCTCCGCAACTTCGGGCACTACTAAATAAATCTTGGCAAGGATTTTTTCTGCTTCCTCGGTATCCAGACTCAGCGCCGCTTCATGTAATTGTGCACTTAACTCCGGCGGTAACAAGGCCATTAATTCAAAGTTCGTTTCCCGGTGAGTTACGGGCTCCGGCTTTTCCCGGTAAATAAATTTAACGCCCAGATATTTTGTAAGTGTGGAAAAAATTTCCGGAGCATGAAAAGGCTTATGCAAAACTGCATCGCAACCTGCACTAATAATACTGGCGTGTTGTTCTGTAAAAGCACTCGCGGTCAAGGCAATGATTTTAACTAGATCGCCGCCCTTTAAGTGCCGGATTTTTGAAACGGCTTCGTAACCATCCATCACCGGCATGCGCATATCCATCCAGATTAAATGCGGCTGCCATTGCTCAAACTCCTTGATCGCTTCACGGCCATTTTCTGCCTCGCGCACCTTAAAGCCGACTTCTGTTAGCAACTTGACCAGCAACATCCGGTTGTCGATACTGTCATCGACAATCAACAGTCGCCAAACCTGCTGATCAGGTGCAATGCTTTTAACCGGACGAAGATCTTCTTTTAAAGCAAGACTCTCTGCACTGGCAATCTCTACCGGCAACTGAAAATTAAAGGTTGAGCCTACACCAATGTTACTGCTAACGCTGATATCACCGTTCATGAGTTCAACCAGGGCTTTGGAAATGGCCAGGCCCAGACCGGTACCTTTTACGTCCATGTTATCCTGGGCCAGTTGCACAAAAGGTTTAAATATTTCCCGTTGCTGATCGGCGGCGATTCCCGCGCCACTATCAACAACATCAATATTCAACTGCACACTGTCTACAGTCAATGGTTGCGTATAAGCACGCAGGATAACTCCGCCTTGCTGCGTGAATTTGATTGCATTGCCCAACAGATTAATCAGCACTTGCCGTAATTTGCCATCATCCGCCTTAATAAACTGCTGTAAGTCGGCGGCAATTTCCAGTTTGAAAAGCAACTGCTTGTTCGCTGCGCGGATGCCAATCATGGCACCTATGTCTTCCAGTAGCGCTTTCAAATCAAAGCTGTGTATATTTACATCAAGTCGGCCAGCCTCGATCTTTGAAATATCCAACACATCGTTAAGCATACCCAGCAAATGCACGCCGCTTCGATTAATGATGGTAAGCGCTTCTTTTTGGGCCGTGGTCGCTGCCTCATCCTGATTTAATAATTCGGAAAAGCCCAAAATGGCATTCAAAGGCGTGCGCAATTCATGACTCATCGTTGCTATAAAGGTACTTTTTGCGATATTGGCCGCTTCGGCGGCATTACGCGCCTGCACCAACTCGATGGTACGCTGCTGAACTTCCTGCTCCAGGTTCAGTTTAAGATCCCTTAACTGTTTTTCGGTTCGCTGCTGCTCTTCAATCACGCTTTGCAACTGTTCACGAAATCGGTTGGCCTCCTGTAATTGTGCCGTCAGTTCATCCGCCTCATTCTGTTTGCGGGCATTAATTTCGGTCAGATCGGTTGCCACCAGACAAACATAATAAGGCATATCTTTAATGACTTGCCTGCTAACCGACAATGAAATCGGTACACCGGTGCCATCGCTAGCCTTAAGGGATAGTTCCCTGCGGATTTTTGTCAAATCCTTATTTTGCACCAGTATTTCAAACAACTCGTAACTGTCGGGATTAACCCAGATGCCGATATCCGAGCCGATGACTTTTTTAAGCGAGGTTCTTAAAATTTGGGCAAAGCAACGATTAGCATACAAAATCATGCCCTCTGCGGTCATAATGACCGCCCCTTCGCTCATATTCTCAATCAACACGCGGTATAAATAATCAGCGCCCTTAAGCGTAAATACCTGGTCGCCCTCCTCGCCTGAGACGACCAACGCATCGACTTCGCCACTACGAATCGCCTTGAGTGTCTGTTCTGCTTCTTCCAGCCGGGATCTAAGCTCGTCAAGTTCAAGCAGACATTGTTTTTTTGTTAGCGCTGACTTTGGCATTAGCCCATTCCCGGAACACAACGTCCCATCAAATATCTGACCACCTTAGGATTCAGTGAAAAATAATTTCCGTAAAAAAACAGCGTCTTTAGGATGTGCCGAGGAACGAGGCGCATCAGGTCGCGAAAGATGCGCCTCGTTCCTCGGCACATCCTATATCAAGCGGGAAGTTATTTTTTACCAAATCCTTAGACCCTCTTGCGTAAATTCAACCCCACCAGTACCCGCTCGGTGTCCGACAGATCGCCAATAATACGACGCAACGGTAATGGCAACTTTTTAATCAGCGTTGGCACAGCTATAATCTGTTCGCCCTCAGCCAGTTGAGGTTGCTGATAAATATCGATTACCTCCAGCGTATAACAGCCTTGCAAATGTTCCTCGCAGATTTTCTTGATATTGGCAATGGCGCGCTGGGAATTGGGTGTTGTTCCAGCTACGTATAACTGCAAAAGCCACGATGATTTTTTCTGGTTAAGCAACGCATTTTCAAATGCCTGGGTCGAATCGATTGGTTTATTAATGGACATCTACTTTCTCATCACTAGGCTGTCATCGTCTGGCCAATTCACCGGGACGACTAAGGAAAGAGCATTAAATAAAAGCTTTAGGCAACTGGTAAAGCCGAGGTAATTCTGAAAATTACAGTTAACCCACAAAAGCACGCTACTTTTTTGGCAGCAAATCGAGGCCAATCAACGTTCGCTCGGTATTCGAAAGATCGCCGATGATCTTGCGTACCGGCGACGGCAGTTTACGCAACAGGGTTGGTATGGCAATGATTTGGTCGTCCTTGGCCAGCTGAGGGTTTACCAACAAATCCACTACCTCAATCTGGTAGCGTCCTGCCAGGTGTTCTTCGCATATTTTTTTAAGATTGGCAAAAGCGGATATGGATTTTGGCGTCTGCCCGGCAACATACAAACGCAGTATCCAAGCCTCGGGCTGTTCATGTTCAAGCGGCTCTATACTTGATTCAGGTTGAATTGGTGTACTTGTCATTTCGTATCTCCTGCGCCTTTGTTCGGTTTAACATCCGCTGCGCGGAGTTTTGCAATGTCCAGACGATCCTGTACCAGTTTCTCTGCCTGAGCCTGTTCCTGCTTGATAACCCTTAAGGCCTCGGTTTCCTGCAAGGCAAAGTCGGCACGCAGGGCAGTAATCTTGGCTTCCAGCGCTGCACGCTTGCTTTCCAGTTCCCGTTGCCGGTATTCCGTTTCCTGCTGGCGCAATAACTGGGTGGCCTGCTCCTGGGCCTCCTGCGCCTGTCGCGCCGAGCCGGTCAGTACGCCGGCAGGTCCGACATAAACGTCACATAATTCAATGCCATGTTTGGTGAGCAAAAACTCGCGAATCTGATTGGAATGCACCATGCCGCGCGATTTTAAAATATACATGCCACGGTTACGCTCTCCGCCAAGTTCAATATCGCGCAATAACAGCCAGGTATCAACCAGAGATGAAATATCAATCCGGGTATGTTCAAGCGCGGCACCGCCAGGGGTTAAATTAGTAAACAAGCCGGAAATCATTTTTATCTTTAAGAAATCCACCAGGCGCATCAACATGGCTTTAACTTCGCTTTCTTTGCCCTCAATCAGCAGACCACTTAATGGATCGGCAACCACAACCTGCGGATCAA
>CAIKYI010000461.1 GCA_903831545.1 uncultured Methylobacter sp.
CGTTTATTTATCCTCTGCCGAACTGGCCGCTGTCTGTTCTTTGCTGGGCAAAATACCCAGTTTTGAGGAATACATGCAGTATGCCAACCAGATTAACGAAACGGCTGAAGATACCTATCGTTACCTCAATTTTGACAAGATGACGGCTTATCAATAAAGCCGATAATTATTTTGGGGAGAAGTTTCCCTGTTTCTAAGCCTTTATTCCGCTACTTTTCTGAGGCGGGTAATTAATGTAGGGTTTGCTTTGTTTTTGGCAAACCCTACATTGATTAATTTTTCTTTATGCACCCAATACAAAAGGCAACAAAAGTAGTTGCAATAATAACTTAATGGATAGGGTAGGCATAACTTACCGTTACAAAGCATTCCAATTGGTTAAATTGAAAAAAGATACGCGATGCGTACTTAACTTCTTAACTTGAAATATAAAATGGTCATTGGCCGTAGGATGAGAGCAACGCGAAACCCATCGCATAACAAAACAATTATGGGTTTCGGCTATCGCCTCTACCTACGAGAAAAATAGGCTATAATCTTTCAAATTTATAGCTTATTTAAAGACCCAATTTACTGTAAAAATCATTAATGCATGAATGGATGGCTTTTTAACGCAACATAACCCACAACAATCCTTTAGGCATTTAGCTTGCTGAAAACCCAATACAACAAACTGGTAGCGCTAGGCCAACTTCAGTATGAAGAAAACCAGATTATCGCACTGGCACAACTACAGTCTCTACTCGATAACTTGCGTTTCACGGCTGAATATACACAAAAACCATTCCTGCATAAATTATTCTTGCCACGCCCCGATGCCTGCCAAAGTCTTTATATCTTTGGCGACGTGGGTCGCGGCAAATCGATGCTGATGGATTTGTTTTATGAAGCCTGCCCAATCACCCAAAAAAAACGCGTCCATTTTCATGCGTTTATGCAGGATGTTCATAGCTTCCTCCATCAATGGCGCAAACATAGCAGTAGCGATGCCATTTCGGCGCTGGCAAAGCACATCTGGTCTTCAGAACGACTACTTTGCTTTGATGAGTTTCATGTTTCCGACATTGCCGATGCCATGATTTTGGTGCGACTTTTTAACCGGCTATTTGACTTGGGCATTGTTGTTGTAATTACCTCCAACTGCCACCCCAATCGACTTTATCATGCCGGCTTGCAAAGAGAGTTATTTCTGCCTTTTATCAAGCTGCTGCAAGAAAAAGCCGACCTGATCGAGCTGGTTGCAAAACAGGATTATCGGCTAAGCCATTTGCACGCCTTAAAATCCACTTATTATTACCCGCTGGATGAACAGTCCACGAAATTTGTGCGCCAAAGTTATAACGAATTTACCCGTTTTGCACCACTGAAAGCCGGTTCTTTGGACGTTTTGGGCAGAAAGGTCGTTTTGACTGCAATTCATGGCAATGTCGCGCTGTCTTCTTTTGATGAGCTGTGTATGCAAGCCTTGGGACCTGCGGATTACCTGGAAATCGGCAACCAGTTTGATATTTTGATCTTGGCTGATATTCCTAAGCTCAGCAAAGAAAAATGCAACGAAGCCAAACGCTTTATTACGCTGATTGATGCGCTGTATGAACATAAAGTCAAACTGATCTGTACCGCCGAAGTTCCCGCTACTGAACTTTACACCGAAGGCGAAGGCTCTTTTGAATTTGAACGAACGGTATCACGATTAATCGATATGCAATCAGAACATTATTTGCATATTGAACATACCAGTCATTGAAGGCAGCTATTATTCTTAATGGAAAGCTAAGTTTTACTCTGTATATTATTAAATGTTTCCATAGTCATCAAACAATAAGAGGACACCATGTACACCAAATCAATTCTAACACTCTGTGCGACTCTGGCCATTTCTGCAACCCTAATCAACAATGCCGACGCTGCAAATTGGAAGGATATGCTTAATAATGTTAATGGCAAGCCCGCCAGCCAACAAGTCGCTAGTGTAGCTCAACCCGTGCAAGCCGGAAGTTTGACCGAATTATTAATGCAACGCACCGGGGTCAATGGCGCTCAAGCACAAGGTGGTGCGGGGGCATTGTTTCAGGTCGCTAAACACAAAATGTCAGCGGAATCGTTTACCCAGCTGGAAAAGTCGGTGCCCGGTATACAAAGCATGTTGGCTGCAGCCCCTGCCTTATCTCAGCAAAGTGGTTTGGCAGGGCGTTTATCTTCAATTGCTGGAGCATCAGGAGCAAAGGCGGGGGATATTCTGGCTGTCGCCTCAGCCTTTCAACAACAAGGCATGTCGCCAGCAATGATTCAGCAATTTATCCCGGTGGTAATTGATTACATCAAAACCCATGGTAATGATGCTTTGGTTAATTCGCTAAGTAGCGCTTTACCTGGTCATTGAGCTGATTCATTGATCTTCTGAACATAGGAATTTTGGCGCGGTGAACTTAATCGAAGCATGGACTCAGCCAAAGTGATCATTTAAATTATGTCCCGGCGTTCCATGCCGGGATAAGTTTGACTTTTAAAAGTGCAAATCGATTTGCCTAATAGGCAAATCGAGGAACGCCCTTAACGTGGTTTTGTTCCAGGTGCATATATTGCAAACCAATCAATGTTCCTGCCTCGGCTCTATGCTCAACCCATATCACTTTTATTTCACCTTCCAACTCAAGAAATTCAAATTCAAACACCGTTATCTGTCCGGGTTCGACAGACACGGAATCAGCCACATTGACCATCAATCCGTCCACCGAAACATTTACGGTAACAAACTCACGATATTCGCCATCCAACAGAATTTTTCCCGGAGCCTCTTTCATTTTTCGATAGGCTTTTCTTTTGTAAAGATGAGTATCGATGTCATAAGAGAGATTTTTAAATTCAAAGGCCAACAAGATGTTTTCATTAAAAATATCAACCCGAACCACTTCAGCCTCACCGGCCAAATGCATTTCCGGGAGAAAAAAATCTATCGTCGCCGATCCTGACAACATATTAAAAATGTCTTTAGCGTCTCTAATTTCGTTGCCACACTTAAGATAGGCACTAACACCGGTTAAGGATAAATCTTTAACCGTAATAGCCAACTCTTCTCCGCCTATATAGATCAAGCCATGCAACATTAAATTCTTTCGATAAGACCGGGTTATATCTAAACTCATTTAATTATCTCTCTAATTATCCGTTTATCTTGCCACTCAAGCACTATACAACGCTACCAACAGCCATTATAGTGCGAGAGTTATATTTTTTCTTTTCAATTGCATTTTTTTTTACTTCCATTCCATCCAAGCCCCTTTAACATCGCAAAATGAACAAGCCCGTTATTCTGTTTATGCTACTCTCACTGATTGCCTGCACGGCACTTCCGCCAAAAAACAGTGACAATATATGCACTACTTTCAGGGAAAAAGAAGGTTGGTATGATGATGCCAAAAATTCATTTAACAAATGGGGAGTACCCATTTTCGTGCAAATGGCAATCATGCATCAGGAATCACATTTTGTCGCGGACGCACAGCCGCCAAGGCCTTGGCTACTCGGGTTTATTCCCCTGCCCCGCGCCAGTAGTGCCTATGGCTATGCCCAGGCTAAAGATGAAACCTGGGATCATTATCAGGACAAGGCCGGCTGCTGGGGAGCAGATCGAGACGAGTTTTCCGATGCTACTGATTTCATCGGTTGGTATTGCAACATCAGCAACACGCGTTTGGGCATATCAAAATTGGACGCCAAAAACTTATATCTGGCTTATCACGAAGGACATGGAGGCTATCAACGCAAAACTTATTTACAAAAAACAGGCTTGGTGCAAATTGCCGACAAAGTAGCGAGACGAGCAAAGCTGTTTCAAAGCCAGTTGGGGGAATGCCAACATGATTTAGAAAACAAAGGTTGGTTTTTTTGATAAACTATAACATCCCAATCCACTAACAAAGGATCATTTGTGAGAAAAATTCAAACTCAAGTTCTTTTAATCGTTTCCGTTCTGCTTATAGGATTTACTATGTCTTCAATGGCCAATGCCACCACCCCCGCAGAAAACAAAGCAGCAGGTGCTGCCTTTCTTGCAGAAAACACCAAAAAAGCCAACATCGTAACCACTGCCAGCGGTTTACAATATGAAGTCTTAACTCAAGGAACAGGAACAGTTGCCCCCAAAGCTACCGATAATGTTACGGTTCATTACAAAGGCACAACGCTTGATGGCGCAGAATTTGACAGTTCATACAGCCGTGGCGCACCTGCCTCATTTCCCTTAAACCGCGTCATCGCCGGTTGGACTGAAGGCGTGCAATTAATGAAAGAAGGCGCCAAATACCGATTTTACATCCCCTCAGAACTCGCTTATGGCGAACAAGGTGCAGGTCGTGCCATTGGTCCGAATGCTACTTTGATTTTTGATGTTGAACTTATCAAAATTCAGTAAAAAAGCAGGTGAAAGGCGAAAGGTTAATGGCAAAACAAGCTATCACCCTTCGTCTTTCCTCTCGGCCCTTTCACCTATCACCTTTATTCTCATACCTTGACTTACCAACTATATGCTACCACCCCCAAAGCGATGGAAACCATCCTCACCGAGGAACTTCACGCACTCGGCATAAAAAACATCAAAGCCACCATCGCCGGAGTAGCCTTTCAAGGCGATCTGGAAACCGCCTATCGAGCCTGTTTATGGTCAAGAACCGCCAATCGGATTTTACTGGTACTCAGTTCTTTCGAAGTAAAATCGCAACAAGATCTTTATAACGGCGTACAAAAAATCAACTGGTATGAACATATAAATCCTGAAGACAGTTTTGCCGTTTCTTTCAGTGCAAAAAACTCGGAGGCTATTAACAACACTCACTTTGGTGCCTTAAAAGTTAAGGATGCCATCGTCGATCAGATGCGCGACAAATTTAAAACAAGACCCAGCATCAATACCGAACAACCCAATATTCGCATCAATGTTTATTTGAATGGCGAAACAGCTCAGCTGAGCCTCGATCTTTCCGGCGAAAGTCTGCATCGACGCGGTTACCGCGATGTGAGTATTCAGGCGCCGATGAAAGAAAACCTGGCAGCCGCCATGTTACTGCGTAGCGGTTGGCCCGAAATAGCCAAACGACAGGGTTCTTTAATCGACCCAATGTGCGGTTCCGGAACATTGCTGCTGGAAGGTGCAATGATTGCCGCAGATTATGCGCCCGGCTTGTTACGCGATTATTTCGGTTTTTTTGGCTGGAAAAAACACGATGCACAATGCTGGAAAAAACTATTGGCAGAAGCCGAACAGCGCAAAAACACCGGTTTAAAAAATCTGCCGGTTATTGTCGGATTTGATCAAAATCGCCATACCGTCAATACAGCGTTAACTCATGTAGCCAACGCCGGCCTGCAAAATAAAATCCATATTGAACGCCGCGACATTGAAGACGCGGAACCCGCTGAAAGCTGGAAACCAGGTTTGTTAATCAGCAATCCTCCTTATGGTGAACGGTTGGGCGACGAACAGGAAACAGCAGAGTTATATAAAAAATTTGGTACCACGCTTAAAGCCCATTTTACCGGCTGGAAAGCTGCCATGATCATCAGCAACCAGGAACTGGGTTTTCGCTTGGGTCTGCGCTCACAAAAACCGATTACCCTTTTTAACGGCGCACTGGAATGCAAGCTGTTACGATTTGATATTAAAGAAAGCAACTTTTTTATCCCCAAAGCCAAGAGCCAGGAAGAGCGTATTGCTCAAGTAACCCAGAGCAGCAAGGAGCTGGAACAGCAAATTTCTCATGTTTCCAAAGAAGTTACTCCCCAGAATACGACTAAAAATAGCGTCTCTAATGCCACGCCGCTTTCGAAACACGCCATTTCTATACCTCAGCCCGAAATTGTCCGTGCTGAAATAACAAATGAACCTACTGCTGCACAGCTGCTGAGCAACAAGGACCCCACTAAGGAAAGCGAACAAGGCGCAGCAGGCTTTGCCAACCGGCTTAAAAAAAATCTGAAAAAACTGTCTGGCTGGGTCAAACAAAATCACATTACTTGTTATCGTGTTTATGATGCCGATTTGCCGGAATATGCGGTAGCGATTGATATTTATCAGGGTGAGCAAACCTGGGTAAATGTTCAGGAGTACGAACCACCCAAAAGCATTGATCAACATAAAGCCGATCAGCGACTGGCAGCACTGTTGGCAGAAATACCCGGGGTGGTTGGCGTCAAGCGTGAACAGGTAGTGTTGAAAATACGCCGCAAACAAAAAAGCACAGACCAATACGAAAAGCATGATGATCAGGGGCGCTTTCATGTTATTGATGAAGGTGGCTGTAAATTGCTGGTTAATTTTGAAGATTATCTGGATACCGGCTTATTCCTTGATCACCGCCCTATTCGGCTAATGATTCAAAAACAAGCCCAAGGCAAAAGCTTTTTAAACCTGTTTGCCTACACCGGTAGTGCGACAGTTCATGCAGCTGTAGGAGGTGCAAGCTCAACAACCACAGTAGACATGTCCAATACCTACCTGAACTGGGCTAAAAAAAATATCGCCTTAAATAGCACCTCTGGAGAGCATGAGTTTATTCAGGCTGACTGTGTTGAATGGCTAAGTACTGAAGCACAAGCGGCTAACAGGCATTACGATTTGATTTTTCTTGATCCACCGACTTTTTCAAATTCCAAGCGAATGGAAGGCGTGTTTGACATCCAAAATGATCATGTTGAACTGATTAACAACGCAATTTCTTTGCTGGCACCTGGAGGTGTTTTATACTTTTCCACTAATTTCAGACGCTTTAAAATTGATAATTCTGCCTTGTCTGATTTTATTGTAGAAGACATCAGCGCGGCAACCATTCCGGAAGACTTTGTCCGCAACCCAAAAATCCATTATTGCTGGAGAATTAAAGAGTGATCCGTAAAGTTAAAATTCTGGTTTCCGGCCGTGTTCAAGGCGTGTATTTTCGTCTCTTTACCCAAAACAAAGCCAAACATTTTGCCCTCAAAGGTAGCGTCAGAAACCTCTCCGATGGTCGAGTCGAAATCATTGCCGAAGCCGAAAACCAGGCTATTGAAAAATTTATCCGCTGGTGCAGAAGAGGTCCGATAACAGCCAGGGTCGATAATATTGAAGTCACCGAACTTGAACATGATGAATTGTTAACCATTTTTGAAATAAAATAAGTTCAAGGTTCAAGGTTCAAGGTTCAAGGTTCAAAAATTGTAAGCGGTAAATTCAGATATGCCGGCTAATAAAAGCCTGTAATTGAATTAACTGATTGTTTTTGAACCAACCTCGCCATTCATGCTGAAACTTTTCTTGCGGCAATAAACATAAATGCGTATTGCCAATAAAACACTTATCACAATGGCATAAAATAAAGGCTCGGTATCATCGGCTTTAACCAGCCAAAAATAATGTATCAACGCTGTTGCAGCTGCCACATAGACCAGCTTATGCAGTTCTAGCCAGCGGCGGGCCAATTTTTTCTGCATGTTTTTTGTTGAGGTTACAGCCAGCGGCACCAGCAATAAAAACGTCATCAAGCCCATCAGGATATAAGGACTTTTAGGAACTTCATCTTTAAATGCTTCCCAGGACAGCGATAAATCAAGCACGATAA
>CAIKYI010000462.1 GCA_903831545.1 uncultured Methylobacter sp.
AGCCTTCATTACTGATCTGATTCATTCCCTATCTGACCCGGTAATCTGCCCGTCTATTGCAATCTTAAGAGAATTTTTTATGAGTAAAACCAAGCTGTTACTGTATGCAACAATCATCTGTTTTGGTGCGCCTTGTTATGCATTACAAGAAACGACATTCAAACCAAACGAGATTGCTTGCCTCAAAAAAGAAGATTATGAAAAACTGCTTAAATATGTTGGTGACCATAATGAAAAAGCTTTTGCTGAAATTATGGACAGCGGTGACAAATGCCTTGTGGTAAAAAGCGGAACCAGCGTAACGATTCTTGATGGTGAAGAAGCCAAATCTGACGGTCTCATTCCCTTTCAGTTTAAGGGAAATACCGAGCGTTTTTGGGCTCAGCGGGAAGCTTTTATTGACTAAAGCCTTTTCCATGCCAGATATCAGGTTTACAGCTCCATCAAACTGTAGCACCTGATTTTCTGCAGATCGTTTTTCCTGTTAGTCGACAGGATTACGCATCGTAACAAACTCTTCAGCGGCAGTAGGATGAATCCCTATCGTCGAATCAAAAATTGCTTTGGTAGCGCCGGCGCGAATCGCAACAGCCATGCCCTGAATTATTTCACCGGCATCAGACCCGACCATATGAATGCCAAGTACTTTATCAGTGCTTCGCCTGACAATCATTTTCATCAGAGTCTTCTCGTCAAGACCCGAAAGCGTATGCTTCATGGGTTTAAAAATGGATTTATAAACATCGATATCCGGGTAACGATTTTTCGCCTCGTTTTCAGTTAACCCCACGGTGCCAATATTAGGCTGGCTAAAAACGGCGGTAGGAATATTATCATAATCAACCGGTGTCGATTGATCGGTATAAAGTCCGTTAACCAGCGCCATGGCTTCAGCTGTGGCAACCGGTGTCAGGTTAATCCGATTGGTAACATCACCCAAGGCATAAAGTGAAGGGATATTGGTTTGGTAATCTTCATTAACTTTTATTGCACCTTTGGCATCGAGTTCGACACCCAGTGCTTCAAGCCCTAAGCCGTCAATATTGGGTTTCCTGCCGGTAGCATATAAAATAAGATCAAACTCAAGTTGCTCATTTTCATCGGTACAGGCAGTAAAACTGGTATCGATTTTTTCAATGGAACTGATTTGCGTATTAAACAGAATCTCGATGCCTTTTTTCTGCATTTCCTCGGCAACAAAAACGCGGACATCCTCATCAAAACCGCGCAGCAATTTATCGCCACGATAGCATAGCGTTGTTGCAACGCCCATACCGTGCATAATACCGGCAAATTCAACGGCAATATAACCGCCGCCGACAATTAAAATCCGCTTCGGAAGCGTTGACAACGCAAACATTTCATTGGACGTTACTACCCATTCCTTGCCGGGAATATCCGGCACTGAAGGCCAGCCACCGGTAGCAATCAAGATGCGCTCGCAACTGATTTTCCGCTCTCCGATACTTATGGTATGAGCATCAAGCAGATGGGCTTGACCTTCCATCAGGGTAACACCGGAATTATTGAGTAAACCTTCGTAAACACCTTGTAGCCGGGTAATCTCCTGATTTTTCTGGGCCAATAAATGTGACCAATCAAATTCCGGCGTATTTAAC
>CAIKYI010000463.1 GCA_903831545.1 uncultured Methylobacter sp.
AAATCAAGTTGGTATTCGAAAAGTAATAATGTGAACTTCCGGTTACGACCCCTTGCCGTCATTCGAGTATGAATTTAAGCTTCCCTAAACCCGACGGTGAAAGCTCATGTAATGACCACATTAGCCGTTCGTTAGTTTAATAATTGCAGATTTTTCTTCAATAATGCACTGAATTGTTCCATAGCTAAAGGTTTACTGAATAAATAGCCCTGCATCTCATTGCAACCCTGTTCACGAAGAAGCGTTAGCTGTTCAACCGTTTCCACGCCTTCGGCAATGGTTTGCAAGCCAAGGCTTTTTGCTAGATTGATAATTGCACTGACAATAGCTTTATCATCAGGGTCAGTAACGATATCGCGCACAAAAGACTGATCTATCTTAAGTTTGTAAGCCTTGAATTTTTTCAGATAACTCAGTGAGGAATAGCCGGTACCAAAATCATCGATCGACATACGGATACCTCGCTCATGTAGCTTTTCCATTATGGCGATGGCATTTTTGGGGTTATGCATCGCAACACCTTCAGTCAGCTCCAGTTCCAAATACTCAGGCGGCAAACCCTCTTCATCAAGTAGGCGTGTGATTAGCTCCGGCAGATCGGGATGACGAAACTGTACTGCAGATAGGTTCACTGCCATAATCATCGGAGGAAAGCCCTCATTCATCCAGGCTTTTGCTTGTCGTATGGCGGTCTTTAATACCCATTCGCCAATCGGCAGGATCAATCTACTATCCTCTGCGACGGGAATAAATTCTGCTGGTGACACCATGCCAAGCGTGGGGTGTTGCCAGCGCAATAACGCCTCCGCCCCAATAATAAGGTTGTTCTGTATAACCACTTGGGGCTGGTAATGTAAATATAATTGCTCAAATTCCAGCGCATGACGCAAGGCATTAACCAATTGTAGATTGCGTTCAGATTGTTTCTGCATCTCTGGAGTAAAGAAACGATAGTATTGGCGGCCTTCTCGTTTGGCACGATACATCGCCGTATCAGCACTCTTGGATAGAGTTTCCAAATCCTCGCCATCTTCTGGATAAAGTGCAATACCAATCGATGCCGTGAGCGACAGGTTTTGATGGTCAATTAGATAAGGTGTGGCGATAGTATCCAGCAATTTTTGAGCAACTTGGGCGGCTCCGAGTTTATCGACACCAGGCAGTAACAAAATAAATTCATCGCCGCCCAGCCGTGTTACTGTGTCCTCTGAACGCAGCAAAAGACTAAGGCGTTTAGCCAGCTCAATCAAGACGGTATCTCCTACGCTATGACCGAGGGAGTCGTTGATATCTTTGAAGTGGTCAAGATCCAAGAACATCAACGCCAATTGTCCTTTATTGCGTTTCGCTATACTAATGGCATATCTAAAATGATCATTGAGCTGAGTACGGTTCGGTAATCCAGTAAGTGGATCGAAATTGGCCAGAAAGTGAATATCTTCCTCGAAGCGTTTACGGTCAGTAATATCAGTTACAGCGCCTACGATGCGAATAGCTTTGCTGCCAAGTTCATTCGTTTCAAAAAATGTTTGCGCTCGAGTTATCAGCCATCGAACTTCGCCATCCCGATGAATAATTCGGTGTTCAACATCCATAAGACCACCTTCAGAGGAATTCTGAGCATGCCGAATAGCTTCTAAAACCATATTACGGTCTTTTGGGTAGAGACTAGAAATAAATGTTTTAAAGGTCACCCTTTCATTACTCCCCCACCCACAGAGCTTGCGCAACTCAGATGAAGAATAAATTAATTTATTGCAATAGGTTTGATCGAAAATACCTATGCCGGAGGCGTAAGTTGCTTGATGAAGTCTATCCTCGTTTATTCGAAGGATTTCATTGGCTTGCTCATTTTCTTCAATATTATGCTTACGCTCAATCTCCATGCCAATACGCTGGCCAATGATGCGCAAAATTGATTGATCTTCAATAGTAAAATCATGCGGTTTATCGTCTAGCAGACAAGTAACGGCCACTACTTTTCCTTGATTATCCAACGAAGGAAATCCACAATAAGCAAAGGCGTTGTGATCTTGAAGGAAAGTCGCTTCAGGGAAGAGGGTGTAAAAAAATCC
>CAIKYI010000464.1 GCA_903831545.1 uncultured Methylobacter sp.
CCCTTAGGGAAAAACAATCTTAAAACGCAGAAACGCCCCGTATCCATTTTTACTGGTTGCGGGGCTTTTGGGAAAGCAGAAAGCCGGATGCGGGAAAACTACACGTCCGGTTTGATGAGGGGGGATGGGTGAAACCTGGTTCTCTACTCTACTTCTACTTTGTCACATTAACTTTTTGTCCCGTAGGGACAGGCTGATGATAGCCGGGGAATTCATTCCCCGGATTCAATTACCAAAATATCAATCGTCACGTACGTGACGAAAAGACCATCATCCTGCTCCGACCCAGCGTTAAAACGCCGGGCTATCTTCAATCAGTCACTACGTGACGTAATGTGACAAACTAGAACTGGCCATTGTCACCTTTGAGTTAGTCAACTAATCAATAACGTCCCTTATCCGCATATAAAACAGGCAGTGAAGTTAATCAAAAAGCATATTACGGTCTAACACATCTCACGAGATTCGTATACCCTGACTTATCTGCCCAACCTGTGAATTTATCAGTAGATAAAAAAACATGATACGCTTGAGAATTATCATAACTGTTACTTGACCAATAACTTCCGAAATAAATGCCATTAACTAAAGCATAGTGAGTACCCTGTATTTGGTTATAAATAGCGGAAGCATCTAATCCCTTGAGCTCATTACTGCTCGGTAGTCGCCAACCAGAGTATCCACCATACGTAAGGCCGCTACAATAACTAACGGCATTATACCAATTCATTTTATTGCCAGAATCAAATATTTGCCATAATAGGCTAGTAGCAGGGTCTGCCACCGTAGTGATGCAGGAGGCAGGGGTAGTCACTGGCACAAATGTCCCTACAGTTGCCGCCGAACCGTTGGAATATGAAATACTTCCAGTCCATCCGCTCGTGGCATCACCTGAAACAAGTGTGAATGTAGCGGTACCTTTTCCAGTATTGTAGACCACCAACTGTCCTGAAGAATTGATAGTCCATGTCTCGTTAACGGTATTCATACCCGCACCACACAATGAGCCGTCGACATTGAAGGTGAGAGTCCCGCTATCCGCCGTAAAGCTCTTGCCACTGAACATCGCAGTTGTAATAATATTATTAGAATATAGTCCAAGAAAAGCATTAATAACCGTCTGTACTTCAGATATGGAAACAACTCCATCTCCATTGATGTCACCCGGTAAGACCGCACAGGCTTGAAATGGCAATAAAAATAGCACCAGAACTCCAAAAACAGAAATTACCGCTTTCTTTATCATCTTTTTATCTCCTGTTATTGGCTTCGAGGAATATCGTCAAAACAACAAAACGGAGAAGACCCCAGCGAAAACCTCTTGGTTAGAACTTCGGTTATTTGTGTTTTCACAGATCGTATAAAACCAGTCAGTTCCAAAATAAATCGACAAAACATTTCTTTAGAAACAGCCCCATTCGCCTACACTGCAGTTTCAGAAGTATAAGCCTTCTTTTTCTTCATCCTCTTCCGGTACACCTCAACCCGCTTTTCAGCAAGCTCGATCAATTGAGAATGGCTGCCGCCCGAGATATCCGTTTCG
>CAIKYI010000465.1 GCA_903831545.1 uncultured Methylobacter sp.
GCCTGGACTGAAGTTTATATTCCGGGAGCGGGTTGGATTGGTCTTGATCCAACCTCCGGTTTACTGGCCGGCGAAGGTCACATTCCGCTCGCGTGTACGCCTGATCCTGCAAGTGCCGCACCGGTTACCGGCGGTACTGACAAGTGTGAAGTAGAGTTTGAGTTTAGTAATACGGTAGTCCGTCTGCATGAAGATCCTCGAGTCACCAAACCTTATTCCGATGCCCAGTGGTTTAACATTGATGCCTTGGGGCAGCAGGTTGACCGGCAATTACTGGTTGACGATGTACGTTTGACGATGGGTGGCGAACCTACCTTTGTCTCGGTTGATGATATGGAAGGCGCTGAATGGAATGTTGATGCTGACGGGCAACACAAACGGGAACTCGCCCAGGATTTAACCAAACGCTTGCGCGATCAGTTCGCACAAGGCGCCATGCTCCATTACGGGCAGGGTAAATGGTATCCGGGTGAACCGCTGCCGCGCTGGCAATACGGGATATTCTGGCGTAAAGACGGTACCCCGATTTGGCGTGATCCGGCACTTTTGGCTGATATTAACCAGGACTATGGTCATACGGTTGAACAGGCCGAGCAGTTTATAACACAGTTTACTTTGCGTTTGGGTTTGCAACCCCGCCATATCAAAACCGCTTTTGAAGACAGTTTTTACCATCTCTGGCAAGAAGGCACGCTGCCGGACAATATTGATCCGTTAACATGCAACCTTAAAGATTCGATAGAGCGCAAAACACTGACGCAATTGTTGGATGCCGATTTAGGTAAGGCCGCAGGATTTACCTTACCGCTTAAGTGGGACTGGATTAATCAAAAGTGGCAAAGTGGTCCCTGGGATTTTCGACGTGGGGAGATGTTTTTGATTCCCGGAAATTCGCCGCTGGGTATGCGTTTACCTTTGGGCAGTCTACCGTGGGTCGCCCCTGATAAACGCGAAACCCAGGAAGAGCAAAGTCTGTTTGATGTATTGCCGGAACTTGGCGATTATTACGGCGAAGTCATGCGTCGTTATAGTCACATCGAGAAAAAATCCAAAATCCATCCGGAGCTTACCGAACAGGACGCCGGCGATGATAAAACCATAGAGGTTGAAGTACCGCATACAGCGGTGTGTATTGAGGTTCGTGCGGGTCGAATCCATATTTTTCTGCCGCCACTGACCTCCTTGGAACATTATCTGGAACTTATCGCTGCGGTTGAGGCGACCGCAGAAAATCTGGCGTTGCCTGTAGTACTGGAAGGCTACGAGCCGCCACGCGATTATCGCATCGAACGTTTGATGGTGACGCCTGATCCGGGTGTGATTGAAGTCAATATTCATCCTTCAAAAACCTGGCAAGAGCTGGTTGATAAAACAACTATTCTTTATGAACAGGCGCACCAGGTCAGGCTGGGTACAGAAAAATTTATGCTTGATGGTCGGCATACCGGAACCGGTGGTGGTAACCATATCACTATGGGCGCTGAAACACCGACCGACAGTCCGTTATTACGTCGCCCGGATTTGTTACGCAGTCTGGTAACTTACTGGCAACATCATCCAGGGTTGTCGTATTTATTTTCGGGCATGTTTATCGGACCGACCAGTCAGGCGCCGCGCGTTGATGAGGGCAGGGATGAAAAGCTCTATGAGCTGGAAATCGCTTTTCAGCAGATGCCTGAAGGTGAAGTGCCTGCACCCTGGCTGGTAGATCGCTTGTTGCGGCATTTAATGACTGATATCACCGGCAATACCCATCGTTCTGAATTCTGTATTGATAAATTGTATTCGCCGGACAGTTCGACCGGTCGTTTGGGAATTTTGGAATTACGTGCTTTTGAGATGCCGCCGCACCCTCAGATGTCGCTGGTTCAAATCGTGTTGTTACGCTCTTTGATAGCGTGGTTCTGGCGAGAACCTTACAAACACGATTTAATCCGCTGGGGTACGGAATTACATGATCGCTTTATGTTGCCCCATTTTGTCCATGAAGATATGAAGCAGGTAGCTAACGACTTGCAAAGCGCGGGTTATGGCTTTGAGCTGGACTGGCTGGAACCGTTTTTTGAATTTCGCTTCCCCCGCTACGGAAACACCATGGTAGAAGGCATTGACCTGGAACTACGTTTTGCGATTGAGCCCTGGCATGTGCTGGGTGAAGAAGTGAGTAGTACCGGCACTGCGCGTTATGTTGATTCCTCGGTGGAGCGGGCCCAGATAAAAGTGACCGGTTTTACCGAAGGCCGTTATGAGGTGACCTGTAATGGCAGACGTTTACCCTTACGTAATACGGGCCGCCTTGGTGAATATGTTGCCGGTGTGCGTTATCGCGCCTGGCAGCCGCCTTCAGCGTTACATCCCACCATTGCTCCGCATGTCCCTTTGGTGATTGACGTGCTAGATACCTGGAATGGTCATTCTGTTGGCGGCTGTACTTATCATGTCGCTCATCCTGGTGGTCGGAGTTATGACGCGTTTCCGGTGAACAGCTATGAAGCCGAGGCCCGTCGGGTCAACCGGTTTTGGGATTTTGGCCATACTCCGGGGGTGATTAAGTCTTCGTCCAGCGAGGAGTTGGGTCTGGAATATCCCTTTACCCTTGATTTACGCCATTTACAAAAAGGTAAAGCGTAACAAATAACACAGCGAATTTATTAATTGCCCTTTTTGAAAAATTGAATGTATTGATTTAAAAAGTGTCCCACGCGGGAAGCAGTTATCGGAGGGAGGTTTTGAGATATAAATCCCCTTTGATCTCCCTTTTTTAGGGCGAGGTTGACTGTTACTGGCAATATGATGCATTTTTGTGAAGAAAACATTTATCATATAGCTGTGTAGCGGTTCACAAAGCTGACCCTGCATTAACTGAATGTCGTACCATCCGCTTTGGAGATTGACTCAAATGACCGATAAATTAAAACAGTTAACCCCGGCCGTTTTGACGCTGGATAACAAAAGTTATGAATTGCCCACAATGATTGGTGTTGAGGGTGAAAAAGCGATCGATATTTCCAAACTGCGTGCCCAAAGTAGTTATGTGACCCTGGATGAAGGTTATGGTAATACTGCAAGCTGTGAAAGTGGGATTACTTACATTGACGGTGAAAAAGGGATTTTACGTTATCGCGGTTATCCAATCGAAGAATTGGCAGAAAATTCACGATTTGTTGAAGTGGCCTATCTGCTGCTTAATGGCGAACTGCCTAACAGCCAGCAATTATCTGCATTTTCAACCGATCTGAATGAGGCATCGATCATTCACGAAGACATGCATCATTTCTTTAACGGATTTCCGCGTGGCTCTCATCCTATGGGGATCCTGGCAACTATGGTTGCGTCCTTGTCGACGTTTTACCCGGTTCCCGATCGCCTTGATGCTCAGACAGAAGAGCAAATTGTTATAAAATTGATCTCACAGGTTCGAACTATTGCGGCTTTTTCTTACAAAAAGTCAATTGGCGAGCCGTTGATTTACCCATCGCATAAACTTAAGTATGTGCGTAACTTTCTGAACATGATGTTTTCTTCCCCGGTGCGCGATTATGAACTGGATGAAGATATCGTAAGAGCTATTGATATGTTTTTGATTTTGCATGCTGATCATGAACAAAACTGCAGCACCTCGTCGGTACGGACTGCCGGTTCAAGTATGGCGAATGTCTATGCCGTGGCTTCATCCGGCATTTCAGCACTTTGGGGGCCGCGCCATGGCGGAGCCAATCAGCAAGTCATACAAATGCTTGAGCAAATACATGCCGATGGTGGCGATGGCACCGAGTTTATCAACCAGGCAAAAGATAAAAATTCCACCAGTCGCTTGATGGGCTTTGGTCATCGGGTTTATAAAAACTTTGATCCCCGTGCCATGGTCTTGAAACAGCAATGTGACAAATTGTTTGATAAGGCGGGTGTCAGCGATCCGTTGTTCGATATAGCCCGTAAACTGGAAGAAATCGCCTTGAAGGATGATTATTTCATTTCCAGAAAGCTGTATCCCAATGTCGACTTTTATTCCGGTTTGATACTTCGGGCGGCCGGCATACCAACCAATATGTATACGGTATTGTTTGCTATAGGCAGAATGCCCGGCTGGCTGGCTCATTGGCGTGAAATGTTGCACGGAGAACAGGTTATTATTACGCGACCCCGTCAAATCTATGTTGGAGAACCCTTAAGACATTATCAGAGTATTGATCAACGCTCTTAAAGTCAACAATTACTGGGTAGTGACAATTAATGTATTTTCCAGTTTTAGCGGGACAATTTTTATAAATAACATTCCTCAACGGGATGTTATTTAGTCCCCGGCTTAAATAGGGCGTTAATAATGCTTAATTACTTTATATGTTTGTGATGGAACACCGATGACACTGCATAGTCGGATTTATACAGATACATCTAAAAATGCCTGAGATCACTATGAATTTTTTTTGTTTTACCTGTGCTTATCAATTTACTCAAGATCATTTGTGCTCTATTTTTATAGTCACTGAATAGTACGCATGAACGAATCAGCCAATTGTGTTGGCACCCAGTTTTATGACACAAAACTGGGTGTTTACGATGAGATAGTTGCCAAAGATGCCAAAGTACAGCAGCACTGGGAACGTTTTATGGGTTCGGTTACAGCCCTGGGCAGCGAACAACTGGAGTTGCGTCGCCGCGAAGCACAGCGTCTGCTAAGAGAAAACGGCGTTACTTACAATGTTTACGGTGATACCCAAAGATTGACTCGCCCTTGGCGGCTTGATCCTGTTCCATTATTGATCAGCAGTGATGAGTGGATGGTTATCGAAGCGGGCCTTAAACAACGTGCAGAGTTGCTTGACCTGATTTTAAAGGATATCTACGGTAAACAGACTTTACTTAAAAAAGGTCTGTTGCCCCGAGAACTGGTGCTGGCCCACGATGGATTTCTACATGCTTGTGTGGGGGCGCTGTCAAACAAGAAGCATCATTTGACGGTTTATTCCGCTAATCTTGCCCGTGGTCACAATGGCCGGATGTGGGTATTGAACGATCGGAGCCAGGCACCCTCGGGTTTGGGCTATGCCATGGAAAACCGTTCGGTAATGACCCGCATACTCCCGGATATTTTTCGGGAAACCCAGGTTAACCGGCTTTCGGGTTTCTTTAAGGCGTTGCGTAAAGGATTGGCAGATCTTGCGCCACATAACAAAGAAGACCCGAGGATTGTAATCCTCACGCCGGGGTCTTTGAACGAAACCTATTTTGAACATGCTTTTTTAGCGTCCTATCTCGGGTTTTCTCTGGTTCAGGGCGATGATCTGACTGTTCGTGATGGCCGGGTCTGGCTTAAATCGCTGGATGGTCTACAACCGGTCGATGTCATTTTACGTCGTGTTGACGATTCTTTTTGTGATCCCCTTGAGTTGCGCAGTGCCTCGCGTCTTGGTGTTGCGGGACTGCTTGAAGCCGTGCGTCGAAACAATGTGGCGGTAGCTAATCCCTTGGGTAGCAGTGTGCTGGAAAATTCCGGCTTACTGGCTTTTTTACCCAGACTTTCCAGGTATTTTTTAAATCAGGAGTTGTTGCTGCCGTCCGTAGCAACCTGGTGGTGTGGACAACGCCGAGAACGGGATTTTGTGTTACAAAACCTTGAGCGACTGGTGATAAAACCTATCAATCGTACCTCGGGGGATCACAGTATCTTTGGCGGACTGTTAAGTATTAAAGAGAAAGAACAGCTGCGCGCCGCCATTATTGCCAAGCCACATGGGTATGTGGGACAGGAAGCGGTGAGTTTTTCTACAGTGCCCGCGTTTATCGATCATCAAATCGACCGGCGTTTTGCAGTATTGCGAAGTTTTGTTGTTGCCAGTGATGATGGTTTTCAGGTGATGCCTGGCGGGTTGACTCGCGTTGCCCGTCAGCAAAATGATTTTGTTGTTTCAAATCAGGCTGGCGGTATAAGTAAAGACACTTGGGTATTGGCCGATGAGCCGGTCAAACAGGTTAGTTTATGGTCACAACCGGGTCGGGGTGTGGTGTTGTCTCCGGTTGCAGAACCGCTAACCAGTCGCTCTGCCGATAACCTGTTTTGGGTGGGCAGGCAGTTGGAGCGCATCAAGGCAGCGACACGTTTGCTGCGTTTAATCCTGGTGAAATTAACTGAAAATCAGGAAGGCAAAGAGGCCATCGATAGTCAGTGTCTCAACGTCTTGTTATGTGCCATGACCCAGGTAACCGGCACCTTTCCGGGGTTTGTCCAGGGTAATGCCGCTTTATTAAAGTCTCCCCAAAACGAATTACTGGCCCTGGCCAAAAATGTACATCGCTCAGGTACCCTTGCCGCCAGTATCCACGCTTTTTTTCAAACAGCCTATAGTATCAGGGATGTCTGGTCACAGGATACCTGGCGTTGCGTTGATAATATCCAGCGACGTTGGCAGCAACGGGTTGTGAATAATGAATGTGATTTGGAACAACTCCAAAAATATCTTGATGATTTAACCACCGGTTTTGTTGCTTTTATCGGTTTAACAACGGAAAGCATGACTCGTGAAGCTGGTTGGTTGATGCTGGACAGTGGTCGGCGTCTGGAGCGAGCTTTGGCTTTGGTGGCTTTGTTACGCGCCACCCTGGTGCAATGTCATCAAACGCCCCTGCAAAATCAGCTACTGGAAGCAGTGTTGCTATCCACCGATAGTTTAAGTATTTACCGGCGCCGGTATCGATCTTTTATCCAGTTGCCTATGGTGTTGGAATTACTTTTGATGGATGAAACCCATCCGCGCTCCCTGGCTTATCAATTACACCAATTGTCTGCCCATATCAGTGCGCTACCCAGGGAGCGTGGCAACAAGCAGTTGAGTGAGGAAGAACGGTTAATTCTCAGAGCTTACACCGACTTACGATTGCTAAAGGTGTTTGAGCTGGTTAAAGTCGATGACGATGCCGGAGTTTATAATGAACTGGAGCGCGTTTTATCGACAATGACCGAGCAGTTATGGCAGCTTTATGAGGTACTTGCGCAAGCTTATTTCAGCCATTCACAAGTGCCGCAAGTCATGGTGTCAACCCAACAGGAGGATGAGCTGTGAAATATCGCATTACTCATAGCACTCATTATCACTACAGTCAGTTGGTCGGCTTGTGTCAGAATGAAGCCAGATTGAGGCCGCGTGATTTTTGGCGTCAGCAATGTCATAGTTGCCAATTTGACATTGTGCCGCAACCGGGCGATTTTAATGAGCGTAGCGATTATTTTGGTAACAATGTGGCATATTTTGCCATTCAGCAACCGCATCAGCGTCTGGTCGTCACCGTAGTGAGTGAGGTTACGGTATTTCCCAAACACAGTCGTGACGATTTGGCCAATACTCTTACCTGGGAGCAAGTGCGCCTGCAATTGCAAGAAGTACAGGGTAAACCGCTCATGCAAAGTCAAAATCAACAACAAGGTGGCATTTTGGAACAGAGTCAAAGCCAAAATCCTGTGCTAGATTTTTCTGACGACTTGCAGGATGCCAAGCTGTATTTACTGGACTCACCGATGGTGGTGGCCAGTGCCGAGCTGTTTGCTTATGCACAAAGTTCATTTCAGCCAAATCGACCTCTGGTGCAAGCTGTGGCGGACTTAATGCGGCGCATTCATGTCGATTTTACTTATGATCCCAGTTTTACCACTATTGCAACGCCGTTATCCGACGTGCTGCATTTTCGCCGTGGCGTTTGTCAGGATTTTGCCCATCTGGCGATCGGTTGCTTGCGATCTATGGGTATTGCTGCCCGTTATGTGAGCGGTTATGTAGAAACTTTGCCAGAACCTGGCAAGCAACGCTTGGTTGGGGCTGATGCTTCACATGCCTGGTTTGCAGTTTTTATACCTCAGGCAGGTTGGGTTGAGTTTGATCCAACCAATAATAAACTGCCATTTGATCAGCATATTACTTTGGCTTGGGGGCGTGATTATACCGATGTTACACCACTTAAAGGCATAGCTTTTGGTGGCGGTCAACATACGCTGTCGGTGTCGGTAGATGTGCTAAGATTGGCATAGCTGGTCAGTGAATGGTTAGGCAAAAAAAATTCTGTTTACCCTCCTCTCATAAGCAACATGGACGTTGGGCTTGCTTTGCTGGATAATATCACTCGAAAATATTTTAATTACAACCATCAAACGTACTATGACCTATTGTATTGCAGCTTCTATAAACGAAGGGCTTATTCTTGTTTCTGACTCAAGAACCAATGCGGGTATTGATAATGTCAGTACCTATGGAAAAATGCATGCATTTAAAACCGGCGCGGATCGTAAGATAGTCTTAATGTGCGCGGGAAATCTTGCTACGACCCAAGCTGTTTTGGAACAACTGCATCGCGATAAAATTAAAAATTCCGGTGCCAATCTGAACAACGTTGAATGCTTATCCGAGGCCGCCGCCTATCTTGGTCATGTGAGTGTCGAAAAGCAAAAACAGCATGTCACTTCAGAAGGACAGTCGGCTTTTAATCCTTCGGCCAGTTTTATTTTAGCCGGTCAGATAGGTGAGGAGCCACATGGCGCTTATATGGTCTATGCCGAAGGTAATAATATTACCAGTTCAGCCAATACACCCTTTTTACAAATTGGCGAGAGTAAATATGGCAAGCCAATACTGGATCGCTTTCTTAAATTAAATTCCTCAATTGACGAAGCGGCACGCTGCTGTCTGGTGTCAATGGATTCTACTATTCGCAGTAATGCCAGTGTTGGGCCTCCGGTAGAAATGCTTATTTATCGCAAAAACAGTTTTAGTCTTGATGAATATTATTGTTTTGATGGTGATGATGATTATTTGCTGCAACTTCGGCGCAGTTGGGAAAGCAAACTGCGGGAAGCCATGGGCGCCTTGCCTTGCCTAAGTAAAGAAGCGGTTAAAGTCATGCGGATTGATTTGTAGGGTTAGGTTCAGCGCATCAATCACCAATAATGATGCGCTTTCTGGCGTTTGCAGTATCTTCCTGAATTAATGGCTGCTGAGGTTCAAAGCGGTCAGTCAAAGTTCCTTGAAATTTTAAACTTTAGCTTTTGTCATTTCCACGTAGCACGTGGGAATGCGCTTTCAACGCGCTGCGTTGAACAAACACCGCAGCGCAGATAGCATGAGTTTCCACGAAGTGCGTGGAAACCAGGAAAAACAGCTGTAGATTGCCGAGTTTGTCAGGCTAAAATCGTGTGTAGGGGCAATTCCTTGCGGATGCCCCTGTTAACAAAAGCAGCCTGATTAAAGGGCAGGCGTAAAACCCGCCCTACAACATTTTAGTTTTCAACGGCATCCAAGACACAGAGGGCGGTCATATTCACGATGCGACGCACCGTAGCCGAGGGCGTTACAATATGAACTGGTTTTGCGCAACCTAGCAAAACCGGGCCTATCGCGATCCCGTTTCCGGCGGCAACTTTAAGCAAATTGTAAGCAATATTGGCCGTGTCAATGCTTGGAAATACCAGTAAATTGGCGCTGGCTTGCAACGGAGAGTCGGGCATTAACTGTTTTAATATGTCAAAATCCAGCGCGGTGTCACCGTGCATTTCACCGTCAACTTCCAAATCAGGCACTTGTTTTTGAAGAATGGCCAGGGTAGAGCGCATTTTTATCGCAGACGCCGTGTTGCCGGAACCGAAATTAGAGTGCGATAGCAAGGCAACTCTGGGTGTTAAACCTAAACGACGCATCTGTTCGGCGGCCAATAAGGTTATTTCAGCTAATTGTTCGGCACTGGGATTTTCATTGATGTGGGTATCAACCAGGGCAATCTGCCGATCCGGTAAAATCAACACGTTCATGGCTGCGTAGACGTTAACGCCGGGTCGTTTGCCGAGAACCTGGTCAATATAATGCAAATGTAAACCGGTGGTGCCAAACGTGCCGCAGACCATGCCGTCGGCATCGCCTTTATGAATCAGCATGGCGCCAATCAGGGTATGCCGACGTCGCATCTCCAGTTTGGCATAGTGTTCTGTTACCCCTTTGCGCTGGGTCATTTGTAAATAACTTTGCCAATAATCCCGGTAACGCGGGTCAGACTCCGGGTTAACGATTTGAAAATCAAGACCGGGTTGTAGGCGCAAACCGAATTTTTTAATGCGATGTTCCAGAATAGCCGGACGACCTATCAGGATTGGACTGGCAATTTTTTCATCGACGATAATTTGTAGCGCACGCAGCACTCGTTCTTCTTCCCCTTCGGCAAAGACAATGCGTTTTTTAGTCGCTAACACATCCTTGGTTGCCTGGAAAATGGGCCGCATAAACGTCCCGCTGTGATAGGCAAATTGTTGTAAATGTTCGATATAGGTCTGCATGTCCAAAATTGGACGGGTGGCGACACCGGAAGCATGAGCGGCCTGGACGATTGCTGGAGCAATTTTAGTCATCAGCCGGGGGTCGAACGGCATCGGGATTAGATAGTCAGGTCCAAAGACCAGATTAGTTACGCTGTAGGTTTTGGCTACAATATCTGATTGTTCAGCTTGCGCTAAATCGGCAATAGCCTCAACCGCTGCGATTTTCATCGCCAGATTAACGGTGGTGGCGCCACAGTCGAGCGCGCCCCTGAAAATGTAAGGGAAACATAAAACATTATTAACCTGATTCGGATAATCGGAGCGCCCGGTAGCGATAATCGCATCGTCCCTTATGGCTTTAATTTCTTCAGGCATTATTTCAGGCGTTGGATTGGCTAAGGCAAAAATCAAGGGCCTGTATGCCATACGTTTTACCATGTCCGGTTTTAACACGCCACCTGCCGATAAACCCAGAAAAATATCCGCTCCGCTGATTACCTCATCCAGACTTCGGACTTCAGTTACTTGCGCAAAGCGTTCCTTATCTGCGTCCATTAATTCGGTGCGGCCTTGATAAACTACTCCGGCCAGATCCGTGACATAAATATTTTGCAGCGGAAACCCCAGTTCAACCAGCAAATTCAAACAGGCTAAAGCGGCGGCCCCGGCCCCGGATACCACTAATTTACATTGCTTAAGGTCTTTCTTAACGACTTTTAAACCGTTTATCAACGCCGCAGCCACGATGATAGCGGTGCCATGCTGATCATCGTGAAAAACAGGAATTTTCATGCGTTCGCTAAGTTTGCGTTCAATATAAAAGCATTCCGGGGCTTTAATATCTTCCAGATTGATGCCGCCAAAAGTGGGTTCCAAAGC
>CAIKYI010000466.1 GCA_903831545.1 uncultured Methylobacter sp.
CCTTCAAACGAATTAATGACCGTGCGCTGCAATACATCCAGCTCTTGCTCGGTTAGCTTTATAACATCGTACATCTCAGTTACGACGGCCGAGAAATAACTTTCCGTTTCTTTATAATGCAATACTTTACTGCGCTGTATGCCTTCAACTAAAACCTTAACCGTGCCATCAGGAAGTTTCAGCATCTGCAAAATGTTTGCCAGTGTTCCTACCTCGTAGAGATCAGCAATATCAGGCTCATCAACTTCCGCTTCTTTTTGAGCGACCAATAAAATCTGCTTGTTATCCTTCATCGCCGCATCAAGTGCATCAACAGACCTTTCACGGCCAACAAACAAAGGTATCACCATGTTTGGATAAACAACCACATCTCTGAGCGGCAAAACCGGTATCAGTACATTAATTTGTTGTAACTCTGTCATTTTGTGCGTTTCCATAAATGGAACCTTATAACGATTTTGTTTAAAAAGTACATTATTGGGTCTTTTATTAAAATAGCAAGGCGCTTGACTCAAATTTCCATTTTGCAAATCAACTGAACAAAAAAAAGGGAGCTTTATATTGAAAAGCTCCCTTCTATCTTTTAGGATTTTTTTTAAGATTCAGCAGAAGCTTTTTTCTTTTCGGTTTCATACACCAAAATTGGCTCTGACTCACCTAAAATAACACTACCATCAACAACAACCTTACAAATATTATCCGCAGACGGCAATTCGTACATCGTGTTGAGCAGAACATTTTCAACAATGGTTCTTAGACCTCTAGCCCCAGTTTTTCTTTCCATAGCCTTACGCGCAATCGCAACTAACGAGTCGTCACGAAACTCAAGCTCAGCGCCTTCCATTTCAAATAAATGCTTATACTGTTTGATCAGTGCATTTTTGGGCTCTGTCAAGATTTGTACCAAGGCTTTTTCATCAAGCTCTTCCAAGGTCGCAACAACAGGAAGACGACCAACAAACTCAGGAATCAATCCGTACTTAATCAAATCCTCCGCTTCAACCTGAGCAAATAATTGGCCAATTTTTTTAGACTCATCTTTGGTTTTAATTTCAGCTGAAAAACCTATTCCTCCTTTTTCCGAACGATCTTTGATAACACGATCCAAACCGGAAAAGGCACCTCCAACGATAAACAAAATATTAGCCGTATTAACTTGCAAAAACTCTTGCTGGGGGTGCTTGCGCCCACCTTGCGGCGGAACTGAAGCTATAGTACCTTCAATCAGCTTTAACAAAGCTTGCTGAACACCTTCACCGGAAACATCCCGGGTTATAGAGGGATTATCAGATTTCCTGGAAATCTTATCTATGTCATCAATATAAACAATAACGGTTTCTGATTTTTCTACATCATAGTCACATTTCTGCAGAATCTTCTGAATTATATTCTCTACATCCTCGCCCACATAACCGGCTTCAGTAAGAGTCGTAGCATCGGCAATAGTAAAAGGAACATCCAACAATCGAGCCAGGGTTTCAGCAAGCAAGGTCTTACCTGAACCGGTGGGCCCAATCAATAAAATATTACTTTTTGCCAATTCGACGGAATCTTTTTTTGACTTACTTCGCAAGCGTTTGTAATGGTTATAAACAGCGACAGCCAAAATCTTTTTAGCATTTTCCTGACCTATAACATAGCTATCCAGCTCAACTTTTATCTCTTTTGGTTTAGGCAAATCACCACCACTAAAAGAAGTATCATCCTGTAATTCGTCTTTTATAATATCATTGCAAAGCTCTACGCACTCATCACAGACATAAACAGAGGGCCCTGCAATAAGCTTTCTAACCTCATGTTGACTTTTACCGCAAAACGAACAATAAAGTAACTTTTCGTCATCTTTGCTGTTTTTGTCATTACTCATAAATTGGACTCCCGCAAACACCTTGGGTTGATGTTTTTACTTTCAATAGTACAAAGAATATATCGAAATACAAAAAAACACCAATCGTTATTTATTTGCAACAATAGCTCGACTCGACAATACCTGATCAATCAACCCGTAACTAACAGCATCATCGGCACTTAAAAAATTATCCCTGTCAGTGTCTTGCTGAACTTTCTCTATCGGCTGACCGGTATGATCCGAAAGCACTTTATTCAACCTTTCCCTGATAGACAGAATCTCTTTTGCATGAATATCAAAATCAGAAGCCTGACCTTGAAAACCGCCAAGTGGCTGATGAATCATCATTCTTGAATGTGGTAAACAAAAGCGCTTTCCTTTAGCTCCACCGGTCAAAAGCAAAGCTCCCATACTGGCAGCCTGACCAATACACAGGGTACTTACATCTGGCTTAATAAACTGCATGGTGTCATAAATAGACATCCCCGCAGTCACTGAACCACCAGGAGAATTGATATACAAATGAATATCTTTATAGTGATTTTCGGACTCCAAAAAAAGCAACTGGTCAACAACCAGATTAGCCATGTAATCTTCAACCTGTCCGACCAAAAAAATTACCCGCTCTTTTAATAATCTTGAATAAATATCAAAAGAACGCTCGCCTCGAGCAG
>CAIKYI010000467.1 GCA_903831545.1 uncultured Methylobacter sp.
CCATAGTTGCGGGCAGTGATTCTGCCAAGTTTGCTCTGGCTCACCACATACCCAGAAAAATCGATGCTTTCGCTAACGGAAGAGTGCGCTTTTTGCGCTTAAATGCAGATATTGTTAAAAATTTTACCCCCCTTGCAGATAAAGAGGACAACAGTTACATGGTCATTGACGAGACTGAGGACGATCCAGATGACTGGATGACAGCGTTATTGAGGTCGCCTATTTTTCAACGCCTTCCCCCTGCTAATTTACAAAAAATCTTAATGAGCCTGGAGGCCGTTTATTTTAAAAAAGGCGAGACATTACTCGAGCAAGGCGGAACAGGAGATTATTATTATTTGATTAAAACGGACAGTGCCTGTTAACACGGAAGCCATCACCAAATGCCAAAGAAATTAAATTGGCTCAGTTGGCAAATGGAGATACGTTTGGCGAGGACTCGTTACTGTCCGGCGCGCCAAGAAACGTAACCATTACAGCATTGACTGACATTGTTTTATTACGTCTGGATAAAAAACAATTTGTATCATTAATTAAAGAGCCCTCTTTAAAATTTATTGATTATGCAGGGATGCAAGATGCAGTAAAACAGGGTACGGTTTTACTGGATGTTCGTTCGCAGGATGACTATGAAGTCCATCATATTGACGGCAGTATCAACGCACCTTTTTTTTCCTTAAGGATGCAGCTTAAAACATTAAGTCATGATAAACCGGTTATTGTTATTTGCCGGGATGGCAAAGTCAGCGAAGCGGCCGCATTTTTATTGCTCAGAAACAAGATTGGCGCAATGATTTTGAAAGGCGGCATGGAAAGCATAGTACCTCAGCAGAAGGTTGAGACAGTGGCTGTGGCTGAAAATGAAGTGCCGATTCTTGCTCAGAGTCATGAGTACGAGTTGGTGCCGGTTGTTCAACAGCAGGCTGAGGCGAATCTTCCCGAGGCACTGGATGCACAAATAACAGCGCTTAAACTGGACAATGACGCACTCAGAAATAATAATCAGCTTCTTAATGAGAAGTGTATGAAGTTGGAGTTTGATAAACAACATGCAGAAAAGCAATGTCGAATTCTGCAAAAACAACTGGAAAAGTTAACCCAGGTTTTGGATAAACTTAAAGGGAATTGAGCTTGGATAGGCCCTAAGTGATATGTTTCTTAACGTAACCCGACAGTAAATTTACAGGTCGGGTTATGAAATATTGGGATTGTCATGATAAAGCACAATCCCCAAAGAATTCTTTTAAATCAGTTGCTTATTTGATTTTTGCTTCTTTGTAAATTACGTATTTACGAACAACAGGATCAAATTTTTTGATCTCCATTTTTTCCGGCATGGTTCTTTTGTTTTTTGTGGTTGTATAAAAGTGCCCGGTGCCTTCAGTCGAAATCAATTTGATTTTATCGCGCATTTTTCTATCCTCTTAAGCGTTAAAGCCAGCTTTACGTAAATCAGCAAGAACAGCATCGATGCCGTTTTTGTCAATGATGCGCATTGCTTTGGTGGAGATTCTGAGGCGAACCCAACGGTTTTCGCTTTCTACCCAAAATCTATGGTGTTGCAGAGTTGGACAAAAGCGTCTTTTTGTTCTGTTGTTTGCGTGTGAAACGTTATTACCTGTAACTGGGCGTTTGCCTGTTACTTGACATACTCTGGACATGATTAACCCCTAATGCGTGCCTAAATTCAAAAGTTAGCCGTGCTTTATAC
>CAIKYI010000468.1 GCA_903831545.1 uncultured Methylobacter sp.
AAACCGGTTGTAGCGATTTACTCGACGTTTTTGCAACGGGCTTATGACCAGATGATCCATGACGTCGCTATACAAAACCTGGATGTATTGTTTGCCCTGGATCGAGCAGGTTTAGTCGGCCCTGATGGCCCGACTCATGCCGGAAGTTTCGATTACAGCTATATGCGTTGCATCCCAAACATGCTGGTTATGGCGCCCGCTGATGAAAATGAATGCAGACAAATGCTCTATACCGGCTTTATGCATGAAGGGCCTGCCTCAGTACGATATCCACGAGGCAAAGGCCCCGGTGTAGCTGTCGATACAACCATGAAAGCTTTAGCTTTGGGAAAAGCTGAAATACGTCATCAAGGTGGTCGAATCGCTATACTGGCTTGGGGCAGCATGGTAACCCCAGCCCTGGAAGCAGGAAAACAACTGGGGGCAACAGTCGTCAACATGCGTTTTATTAAGCCTATTGATGAAGAATTAATCCTTGAATTAGCCAAGAATTACGAAGTACTGGTTACCGTAGAAGAAAATGTTCTTGCCGGTGGCGCTGGCAGCGCGGTCAATGAATTCTTGCAAGCTCAACGCGTTCTTATGCCAGTTTTAAATATTGGTCTGCCGGACAGCTTCGTCGAACAAGGAACCAGAGAAGAATTACTGTCTTTGTGCGGACTGGATATCAAGGGAATTTTAACCAAGATTGAAACATTTTGCGCTTAAAAATAGCACTGCTTATCTGTCGGCAAGCAGAATGACAAATTTTAACTCCAAGAAAAGGGCAACCTAGAAGTTGCCCCAACTCTTACCACGTCTTAATTGAAGTTGCAACGCAAAACCAATCACTTAGATATTTCAACAGGGTTGATTACAAATTTTTGAGTCTCAATTTTAAGAAAAGATATACTTGAAATTATGTAATTTTTATTTAACAGCCCATTAAACTCAAATGTTATGCAAGACTAACTGTTGAAAATATATGCAATTTTCTGCGTTTTGCGGTGCTCGTTCATGAGCTAACTATTTTTTCAAATCTTGCGATAATATGATTACAATTGATAGCGCGTTGGATCTTTTAACCCGGCGTCCATAAATCCGGCTTTTCTCAAACGACAGGCATCACATACACCGCAAGCCTTACCTTGACTATCTGCAGAGTAACAGGAAACTGTTCTTTGATAATCAACTCCTAATGCCATACCCTGCTTAATAATTTCAGCTTTACTTAACGCAATCAACGGCGTATGTATCGTAAAAGACTCACCCTCGACACCGGCTTTTGTAGCAAGATTGGCTAATTGCTGAAACGCTGCAATAAACTCTGGCCTGCAATCGGGATAGCCCGAATAATCAACGGCATTAACACCAATAAAAATATCAGTCAGCTCTAAAACTTCAGCCCAACCCAGCGCAAACGACAAGAAAATAGTATTTCTTGCTGGCACGTAGGTGACTGGAATTCCTTGTTGCGGAGTATTTGGGACCGCAATATGCTCGTCGGTAAGAGCAGAACCACCAATCGAACTTAATCCCAATTTGATGATTTTATGATCTTCAACCTGATAATCTTTAGCTATTTGCGCTGCCGCAATCAGTTCGGCGTTATGTCGCTGCCCATAATCGAAACTTAAGGCATAACAGCTGTAGCCTTGTTTCTTTGCAAGCGCAAGTACGGTAATTGAATCCAATCCCCCCGAAAGCAGGACTATGGCTTTTTTTTGTATGCTGGTCATGAGCCTAACGAATGTTTGACTTACTTACCTCGGGCATCATCCCAAAGTATTTTATGAAGTTGTAGTTGGAAACGGACAGGTAATCTGTCCCTAAGAATTTTATCGGCAAGTTCGCCTGGATTTTGTAGACCCATCACTGGTGAGAACAAGATATCACAACGCTTAGATAAATTATATTTGGTTAAAATTTCTTTAGACCAAGCATAGTCTTCATCATTACCTATCACAAATTTAACCTGGTCTTTTGAGTCCAGGTAGTCAATATTCTGATAACGGTTTTTACTTAACTCACCTGAACTGGGCGTTTTAAGATCCATAACTTTGACAACACGTTGATCTACTCCTGCAATATCGAGTGCACCACTGGTCTCAAGCGAAACCATATAGCCTTTATCAAGCAGTTTATTCATTAACTGAAGACAACCGGGTTGCGCCAAAGGTTCGCCACCTGTAACGGTAATATACTGCGTGCCGTACTGTTCTACTTGCGAAACAATTGACTCAATTGCAATTTTCTCACCACCGGTAAAGGCATAAGCCGTATCACAATAAACGCATCTTAAGGGACAGCCGGTGAGTCGAATAAACACAGTAGGCAACCCCACGGTATTCGACTCACCCTGCAAGGAATAAAAAATCTCGGTTATGCGTAACACAACTATTAATTACTGCTTAACATCATCTAGCAACAATAATTTTTTTGCCGCCAAACGCGCAGCAG
>CAIKYI010000469.1 GCA_903831545.1 uncultured Methylobacter sp.
CTTCAAAAAATGGAACTAAAATTAAGTTTTTTTAGGGCGCTTTTCAGCTTCATCTTAGGGTTAGTAAATTGATATCACAATTTCAATCATTCAATAGGTTGACGATATCAAAGCATGACTTTGATCGTTGCCTAGAGTTTCTTCTGTTATTGAATTGGTCGAACTATGGGACTGCAACATATGAAGCACTTCTTCTGACCTCGATTATTTTTTACGCTAGGGCATTTTCATATAACGAACGAGATAAAAATGCGAATGCAACTCCAAAAATTGATGATCAAATTATTGATCAACTATCTTCCAAAGAAAAACAACTGCATGAAATAATTCTCACTCTTCACAACAAAGCAGTGGCTCATGCTGAATGGACGAATTATCCAACTGGTATTTCTGAAAATAGCGTCATTACAAGTATTCCATTTTCGATTTGGGAATATTTTAAGAGTAGTTCGGACATACAGGAATTCATCAGTTTGGTGAAAAAAGTTCTTCATCGGGCGCATGAGTTGAGTGGCAATAAACTACGAGAATTTAGTTTTAATTAGATAGTACTTTAAATTGCGTTAATGGATCTTACCGTCTAATTTGTATTGGGATTAGTTATACATATCGGGAAATGGAATGAGCATCCATGTAAAATAATATAAATAACAATTAATAGGTTTAATTTTTTTTCACATAAAAATACCAAAAGATTCATCTATGTCTGATCAGTTTACTTTTTACCGTATCAATGCCTTTAAAAATATGAATCCAACTGAAGTCGCAGAGGATCTTATTAATTGCGGACGCATGATAGAAGCCATACCTTCAGATGAGTATGAAAATGAATTTGGTACAGTAATGGCTCTAAAATTTTCTGAGGTTATCGAAGATACTTTAATGAAGGGAGAATATGCTAGATGCGTTATATCAACAATGGGTACTGCGCCAGATGAAGTAGAGATGCTTAATAATTTTGATATTGTATTATGTCAAAGCCCTTATCTGGCTATGAAAGTATGGCCTGGTATTGATGCGGTTGGGCAGATTCTTGATTATATGAAAAAAATTGCCGACCTTCCTTTTTACGCCGAAAAAAATCAGAGCCTTAGTGAAATTGTGAAATTAATTAGATCAAGTCTCGAATCAGAAAAGACATCGGGTGGATGTGCTATTGTGGCAATCCTTAGGTCTTATTATATATAATAATTAAATTTAAAAATAATAGAAATAACAGGGGGCAGACCACGGTTTTACAGTTATCTGGTGAACTTCAAAAAAGTAAGTAGTTTTAATGAAGTATATTGTAATCGAGGATTTAGGTTACAAAATGTCATGATCACAACCGCAAACCTTGATAATCAACAAGCGCCATCATCAAAAACCACCCACCCAAATAAACACCCAACATGGGTTTTTCTCGCTCTCTGCCTACCCTACGATGTATAATTCGGGGTTATTTTCACTGGTTTAAGGTGTGGTTTATGCAAATTCTTCAGGAAGCGCTCACGTTTGATGACGTTTTATTAGTGCCTGCGCACTCGACAGTGCTGCCACGCGACGTAGACATGAAGACCCAGTTGACGCGGGGCATTACGCTGAATATTCCGCTGGTTGCGGCGGCGATGGATACGGTTACCGAAGCCCGTTTGGCGATTGCCATTGCGCAGGAAGGCGGTATCGGCATTATTCATAAAAATATGACCACTGAGCAACAGGCGCGTGAAGTGCGTAGCGTTAAAAAATATGAAAGCGGGGTGATTAAAGACCCCATTACGGTAACGCCTGATGTGAGCATTCGGGACGTTATCAAATTAACCCGTTCCAAAAACATTTCCGGCGTGCCGGTCGTCAATGGCGTCGAATTGGTTGGCATTGTTACCAGTCGTGATTTACGTTTTGAGACACGCTACGATGAGCCGGTTTCAAAAGTCATGACCCCCAAAGAGCGTTTGGTGACGGTTAATGAAAATGCCGATCGCAAAGAAGTAATAGCCCTGTTACACAAACATCGAATTGAAAAAGTGCTGGTAGTGAATGATTCCTTTCATTTGTGCGGCATGATAACCGTTAAAGATATCCAAAAAGCCAAAGATTATCCGCTGGCCTGTAAAGATTCTCAGGAGCAGTTGCGCGTCGGTGCCGCAATTGGAACCGGCGTTGGTACCAAAGAGAGGGTTGCCGCGTTGGTAGCCGCAGGTGTGGATGTGATTATTGTTGATACCGCGCACGGCCATTCTCAGGGCGTTTTGGACAGGGTACGCTGGGTCAAGCAAAATTATCCTGACGTACAGGTTATTGGTGGCAATATTGCCACGGCAGCAGCGGCCTTGGCGATGGTTGAAGCTGGCGCTGATGGCGTTAAAGTGGGCATAGGTCCAGGTTCTATTTGTACAACCCGTATCATTGCCGGTGTCGGCGTGCCACAAATCACTGCGGTCAGTAATGTCGCTGAAGCGCTTAAAGGAACGGGTGTGCCGTTGATTGCCGATGGCGGAATTCGTTATTCCGGCGATGTGGCAAAAGCCTTGGCAGCTGGCGCGCATGCGGTGATGTTGGGCGGATTGTTTGCGGGAACCGAAGAAGCGCCGGGCGAAGTGGAGTTGTTCCAGGGCCGGTCTTATAAATCGTATCGCGGTATGGGTTCGTTGGGTGCGATGTCGCAACAGCAAGGTTCCAGCGACCGTTATTTTCAGGAAGAAACCGATTCGACTGAAAAATTGGTGCCCGAGGGCATTGAAGGCCGCGTGCCTTATAAAGGCAGTTTACTTGCGGTGATTCATCAGTTGTTGGGCGGAATTCGTGCGAGCATGGGTTACACCGGCAGTCAGAATATTGTCATGATGCATGAGAAAGCACAGTTTGTACGTGTTACCAGTGCCGGCATGAGAGAAAGCCATGTGCATGATGTGACTATTACCAAAGAAGCGCCCAATTATCGGATGGAATGATATGTTAGGTGAAAGGCAAAAGATGAAAGAGGAAAGGTGAGAATTCCTGGACTTCAACACAACCGCCTTTCGCCTTGAACCTTTCGTCTTTAACCTTTTGCCTGATTTAAAAGACTTCTATCGTGAAACAACAATCCCCCAACATCCATACCCATAAAATCCTGATTTTGGATTTCGGCTCCCAATACACTCAACTCATTGCCCGTCGCATTCGTGAAATTGGTGTTTATTGCGAAATTTATTCCTGTGAATGCTCCGAAGAACAAGTTAAAAGCTTTGCGCCTAATGGCATCATATTGTCTGGTGGCCCGGAAACAGTCACCAGTGGCGATACGCCACGAGCTCCGGCTTGTGTATTTAAGTTGGGCATTCCGGTATTGGGCATTTGCTACGGATTGCAAACCATGACCGAGCAATTGGGCGGTAAGGTCGAAAGTTCGGATCATCGCGAGTTTGGCTATGCGCAAATCAGGGCACGCGGTCATTCAAAATTACTGACAGGTATCGAAGATCATTTGTCTCCAGAAGGTTTTGGCTTGCTGGATGTCTGGATGAGCCACGGCGATCGGGTTGTTGAGTTGCCGACCGGTTTTAACCTGATTGCCAGTTCAGACGGCGCACCGATTGCCGGAATTGCCAATGAGGACCAAGGCTTTTACGGTTTGCAGTTTCATCCCGAGGTCACCCATACCAAACAAGGTGGACGTATTTTGTCGAGGTTTGTGTTGGAAATTTGTGGTTGTGAAGCATTATGGACTTCCAGCAATATTATTGAAGACAGCATCCAGGCAGTGCGAAATAAAGTCGGCACTGATCATGTGGTTTTGGGTTTGTCCGGAGGCGTCGATTCGTCAGTGGTTGCGGCGTTGTTACACAAAGCCA
>CAIKYI010000470.1 GCA_903831545.1 uncultured Methylobacter sp.
ACTCTTTCTCCTGGATTAAAGAGTGCTATTCAGGTGGCAGCTCAAAATGTGGACACCTTTCACATGGCACAGAAACTCTCTCGTCATGTGGTTGAGACTATGCCAGGGGTAAAATGTTGGCAGAAATCTGTTCCAATTGATCGGGTAGGTCTGTATATTCCTGGCGGATCAGCCCCGCTGTTTTCAACAGTCTTAATGTTGGGTATTCCTGCTATGATTGCGGGTTGTAACAATGTCGTTCTTTGTTCGCCTCCTGATCGTTCGGGGAAAATACATCCAGCTATACTTTTTGCCGCATCAGTTTGTCACATCACTGAGATCTATAAAATTGGAGGCATGCAAGCCGTTGGTGCGATGGCTTACGGTACCGAAACGATTCCGAAGGTCGATAAGATTTTTGGCCCTGGGAATTCATGGGTCACTGCTGCAAAGCAATTTGTGGCTATGTCAGATTGCGCAATTGATATGCCTGCAGGACCTTCTGAGGTCGCTGTTATGGCTGATGAAACTGCAAATCCAGAATTTATCGCTGCTGATTTATTGTCTCAAGCCGAACATGGCCCTGATAGTCAAGTTATATTGATTACAACCAATGAACAGTTAATCAAAGAGGTTGTCAAAGTTATGGGCAAGCAACTAAAAGCTCTTCCGAGAGCCGATATTGCCTCTAAAGCTCTGGATAATAGTCGTGCTATTCTTGTCAATGACACAGAAGAGATGCTTGGATTTATAAACTATTATGCCCCAGAGCATTTGATTATTTCGACTAAGGATGCTGGAGTTCTTGCAGAACGAATAACGAATGCAGGCTCTGTGTTTATCGGAAATTATACCCCAGAGAGTGCTGGTGACTATGCCTCTGGTACAAACCATATTTTGCCAACTAACGGATGGGCTAAATCGATGAGCGGTATTGGTTTAGATAGCTTCTCAAAGAAAATTACTTTTCAAGAGATCACAAAAGAAGGGATCCTAAACCTCGGACCAGTTATTGAAGAGATGGCCCAGGCTGAACATCTGTTTGCACATAAAAATGCAGTTACGTTGCGTATTAAATCTATTAAAAAATAAAGTAAATAGTTTCTTCTGTCATCGAAACATCGAACTATGAGTTTAGATCTTACCAAATTACTGCGAGAAAATATTCGCAACTTAAAACCATATTCTAGCGCTAGAGATGAATTCTCTGGTGAGGCTGCGGTGTTTCTTGATGCCAACGAAAACCCATTCAATTCTCCTTGGAACCGTTATCCTGATCCTTATCAACGAGTACTTAAAACAAGGATTAGTGAGCTTAAAAATATTCCAGCGGAAAATATTTTTCTGGGTAATGGAAGTGACGAACCTATCGATTTGCTTTTTCGTGCATTCTGTGAACCTGGTCTCGATCAGGTAGTCTCTATTAATCCAACATATGGTATGTATCGGGTAGCGGCCGATACCAATAATATTGCCGTGGCGCAGGTCTCTTTGAATGCTGATTTTGAGTTAGATGCCCAAGCCGTTTTAAAGGCGGTTACACCGAAGACTAAACTGATTTTCCTCTGCTCTCCAAATAATCCTACAGGGAATGCATTAGAGAGCTCTGGAGTATTGCAAATTATTGAAGAGTTTAAGGGAATAGTTGTTTTGGATGAGGCTTATATCGATTTTTGTCCAGAAAAAAGTTTGCTTCCAGCGCTCGATAAATATCCCAACCTGGTTATTCTTCAAACGTTTTCTAAGGCTTGGGGTATGGCAGGTTTACGTCTTGGTATGGCTTTTGCAGCTGTGGAAAG
>CAIKYI010000471.1 GCA_903831545.1 uncultured Methylobacter sp.
ACCCCATTATCGGCAGTTGGTACAAAGACGTAGAAAATAACCTTAAATTCAAGGTTGTGGCTATTGAAGAAAGTGATGATTCCATTGAAGTTCAGTATTTTAACGGCGATATTGGCGAATACGACCATGACAGCTGGTATAACTCAACTTTTGATTATATTGAAGACCCCGAAGATTGGAGCGCACCTTTTGACGATATTGAAACCGATGATCTCGGTTATACCGATACCGACGAGCATAAGCCCAATCCTGAAGACATGGATATTGAAGATTATCTGGATTAAACAGGAAACCAACACATGAAAATGAGTTCCCGGGAATTTCTGGACTGGAAATCAAAAAGAATTACCTTGCTGGCTATGTCAGGCGCAGGTAAAACCACGCTGGCCAATAAATTGCCCAAAGCCAACTGGTATCATTATTCGGGCGATTACCGGATAGGCACAAAATATCTGGAAGAGCCCATTCTGGATAATATCAAACGCCAGGCCATGCTTGTTCCGTTTTTACGTGAGCTTCTGCTGTCTGACTCCATTTGTATTTCCAATAAAATAACCGTTGATAATTTGACCCCTGTTTCCAGTTTTCTTGGCAAGCTCGGCAACCCTGAACTGGGTGGGCTTTCTTTGGAGGAGTTTAAGCGCCGACAAAAATTGCATCATCAGGCTGAAATTGCCGCGATGAATGATGTGCCGGACTTTATTCACAAAGCCGAAGATATTTATGGCTATCACCATTTTATCAACGATGCGGGCGGCAGCGTTTGTGAGTTGGACTGCCCTGAGACGCTGGAATTACTGGCGCAGAATACCTTGATTATTTATATCAAAATACCGCCGGTTATGGAGCAAACCATTATTGAACGCGCCAAATCCGATCCCAAGCCGCTATATTATCGGGAAGCGTTTCTTGATGAAAAACTCGCTGAATTCTTGCGGCTTAATAATTACGCTTCCACCGATGTTATGCCGCCAGATGAGTTTGTATCATGGGTGTTTCCTGAATTGTTTAAATCCCGGTTGCCCCGTTACCAGGCTATTGCCGATCAGTATGGCTATACCATCGATGCAACAGCTGTTGCTACCGTTAAGACCGAGGATGACTTTAACCGGCTTATCGCGGCTGCATTGGGTTCCCGGTAACTTTATGGATAAAATACAGCTATGCCTTTAGTTGCACATACTGATTTACCTACCTTTCAACGATTACGTGAAGAAGGGGAAGAAATATTAGACCCTAAGCGCGCCAGTAATCAGGATATTCGGGAAATGCACATCGGCCTGCTTAATATGATGCCCGATGCGGCGCTGGAAGCGACAGAAAGGCAATTCTTCAGGCTGGTCGGGGCGTGTAATCAGATTGTGCAATTTCATGTCCATCCTTTTACTGTTGAGGGCCTGAAAAGGAGTCCCGAAACCCAGGCGCATATTGCCAAATATTACGAAAACTTTGAGCAAATCAAGCGCGATGGGCTGGATGCGCTTATTATCAGCGGCGCAAATGTCACTCATCCCCATTTGTCCGAAGAAGATTTTTGGCAACCGTTGACAGAGGTTTTTTTCTGGGCCAAGGATAATGTCACTTCGGTACTTTGTTCGTGTCTGGCGACGCATGCCATCATTCAATATTGCTATGGCATTGAGAGAACTCGGTTGCCTGCCAAGCGCTGGGGCGTTTTTTCCCACAAGTTAATTGACCGTACCCATCCGCTGGTTGCAGAAATTAATACCCGTTTTGATGTGCCTCATTCACGTTTTAATGAAATCTTTCAGAGTGATATGGAAAAACATGGCGTTAAGGTGCTGGTGGCCAGTAAAGAAGCGGGCGTACATCTTGCGGTAAGCCCTGATGGATTCAGGATTGTTTTTTTTCAGGGGCATCCTGAATATGATGACGTCAGCCTTTTAAAAGAATACAAGCGTGAAGTGTTGCGTTTTTATCGTGCCGAGATAAACGAATATCCGCCATTCCCCGATCATTATTTTAATGACGAAGTGCAGCAGATTTTGCTGGCTTATGAGCAGCAAGTCAGACTGGCGAAACAGGACGACGCAAGGTTGGTGGATTTTCCCGAAGCTCAGGTGCTTGAGCATATCGACAACACCTGGAATGACACGGCAAAAGCGGTGTTTAACAATTGGCTGGGAAAAATATATCAACTGACTCACCAGGAGCGCGGCCTGCCTTTTATGGCGGGTGTCGATCCGAATAATCCCTTAGGTTTATAGATGCACAAGGCATTTTTGCAACAAGCCATCACTTTAGCCCTGGAAAATGCCGAGTCGGGGCAGGGCGGTCCTTACGGGGCAGTCATCGTAAAAGATAATCAACTGGTTGCTGCCAGCGGCAATAAAGTCACCAGTAGCCTTGATCCTACTGCTCATGCAGAAGTGATGGCTATCCGCCTGGCCTGTAAGGAACTGAATGATTTTCAGTTAAATGACTGCATACTCTATTCAAGCTGCGAGCCTTGTCCGATGTGCTTGGGTGCCATTTACTGGGCAAGGCTGGCCAAGGTGTATTTTGCCTGTAGTCGCCATGATGCAGCTGCCGCCAACTTTGACGATAGCTTTATTTACGATGAGATTTTAGTTTTACCGCATGAGCGCCGTATCGCAATGTTGCATTTAACCCTGCCGGATGCGATGCTGCCGTTTGATCTTTGGAAGCGCAAAAGTGACAAGGTTACTTATTGAGGGCTTCGATTTAAACGTTTTTTCTTGCTTGATTTTTATAGTAGCGAAAGACCAAAGATGAAGGACAAAGATGAGCAATTTGTC
>CAIKYI010000472.1 GCA_903831545.1 uncultured Methylobacter sp.
ACTGCCTCAAACAAAGGAACAAAATTGACATCGATATGGCAAATCTAATGCGAAGGTACCTTGAAACACTTGAATATTTCCAACTAAAATGTAATTCCATTTGTATGTACGGAGTAACTCATGAACCTTCAGACCTTTAGCGGTAAAAGCACGCCCATCGGCAATTCCAACGGCATTCGCTTTGATGCAGCCTTGTTCAAAACACACCCCGAGTTTTTTGGCGAGGTCAAGGCTACGGTTCTGGGGCCTGGGCAAATGCTGGTGTCGGTGTTGTCTGGCGACACATCGATTGCGCAGTCTGTGGATGACGAGAGCAACCCGGTGATGCAGGTGTTTCTGCATTTTTTAGAGAGGCAAATGACTGAGCACCCTGATCTGATTGAGCCTATGGATGAGGCAGAGCTAGCGCAGATTGCCGCTCTGGTGGAAGGTGTGGAGGCTGATTAATGCAAAAAAACGGATGGAATTTGTTTCAGTTCAAACCCTTTGCACAGAGGTTAAAGACTTTGACGCAAGACGTGGCCAGCCTAGCCAAGAGCGACCCTACAGGATATAAACAACACCCCAAGACCAAACTGCTGGCCTCGGTGTATCGGTCTATTTCTGAGGTGGTGCCTACCAACCCGGCGGACCCCGTGTTTCGGCTGGGGCACACCCTTGGCAAGAGCCATGGCAACTGGCGACGCGTCAAGAAAGGGCTACCGCAACGTTACCGGCTGTTCTTTATGTTTGCATCCAACCCCTTGCAGGTGATCATTTACGCCTGGCTCAATGATGAGGACACGCTGCGTAAAGAAGGCAGTCGAAACGATGTGTATGAAGCGTTCAAACGCATGCTGGAGCGCGGCGAGGTACCGTCCACCATCGATGAGCTGATACAGGGAAGTGCCAATCCATAAACAGGTGAACGTCGGTTTGAGCAAGTCAATTCATATGATAGTCGACCTGACAAGCTGCACCGTTTGAGTTCTGTCACCCAAGTGGGGCGGCCGATTCAAATGTCATGTTGTTTATATCATGATGATTAATTTTAGTATGATCATATCAATATTGGATAATATCGACATGATTGGCTCGAATTTCAGTGTATGATATATCTAAACCATAAAGGAATTGATATGATGATCTTGATCACACCAGACGACTTTAGTAGACTCAGCCCAAGCTGCCATAGCAGGAAATCTTCCAGCAAGTGCTGCCATGATGGGAAATGTTGTTATTTGGAAACCAAGTGACAGCCAAGTTTTCTCTGCAAAAATAATTATCGATGTTTTCAAAGAAGCAGGACTTCCTGACGGAGTTATCAATGTCGTTTTTGGCGATGCTTTGATGATTACGGATACGGTACTTGAAAGTCGCGATTTTGCCGGAATCCATTTTACAGGTTCTACTCACGTTTTCAAAGACATTTGGTCTAAAATTGGTACTAACATTCACCATTATAAAACCTACCCAAGAATTGTGGGAGAAACGGGTGGAAAAGATTTTATCGTTGCGCATCCAAGTGCCAATGTAAAACAAGTTTCTACTGGAATTGTTCGTGGTGCTTTCGAATTTCAAGGACAAAAATGTTCGGCAGCTTCAAGAGCTTACGTTCCGCAAAGTCTTTGGTCAGAACTTAAAGAACAATTAATTGCGGATGTAAAATCGATGAAAATGGGTTCTCCAGAAGATTTTGGAAACTTTATAACCGCGGTTATTCATGAAGGTTCTTTCGATAAATTGGCTGGTTTTATTGACCAAGCCAAAAAAGATTCTGAAGCTGAAATCATCGTTGGTGGTAATTATGACAAATCGGTAGGTTATTTTATAGAACCGACTATAATTGTAACTACAAATCCTCATTATACCACTATGGAAACCGAATTATTCGGACCCGTAATGACGATTTTTGTTTATGAAGACGATCAATGGGAAACTACCTTAAAACTGGTTGACACCACTTCGCCTTATGCTTTGACTGGAGCCATTTTTAGCCAAGACCGTTATGCAATTGAGCAAGCAACCGTGGTTTTGCAAAACGCAGCTGGGAATTTCTATATCAACGACAAACCTACGGGAGCCGTTGTGGGAATGCAACCTTTTGGTGGTGCCAGGGCTTCTGGAACGAATGACAAAGCAGGATCTGCCTTGAACTTATTGCGTTGGGCTTCGCCAAGAACGATCAAAGAAACTTTTGTAACTCCAGAAGATTATAGATACCCTTTTTTGGGAGAATAAAATAGTCTTAAAGTCTAAAGTCTTAAAGAAAAATAGTAAACCCACAAGAATCAAGCAATTTGAGTTCTTGTGGGTTTTTGTTTTAAACTAGAGAAACTTTTTTCCCTGCTCTTGCCGCCTCATAAATTGCCTGTATAATTCGAACATCTTTGATTCCTTCTTCACCAG
>CAIKYI010000473.1 GCA_903831545.1 uncultured Methylobacter sp.
CCAGTTCAGCCGATTTGTAAGCGGCAATACCGCCACAGACAGCCAATAAAATATGCTTGTTGATAAGAAAATCCAGAATGTGAACAAAGCCGATATTATGGCAAGGTTAAAGAAATTCTTCTATGATTTAGTTCAATCAGATAAGGAGCGCCCCATGTCCATTAAAGATTGGTCTGAAGATGACCGCCCCAGAGAAAAATTACTGCGTCGTGGTTCCGCCGCTTTAACGGATGCAGAATTGCTGGCCATTTTTTTGCGCACGGGCTCACCCGGTAAAACAGCGGTTGATCTGGCGCGAGAGTTATTGGCGGATTTTGGCTCCCTGAAAAACTTGTTAAGCGCTGACCAGAAACGCTTTTGCCAAGCCAAAGGCTTGGGAGATGCGACTTATGCACAGCTCCAGGCAGTGATGGAAATGGCCAAACGTCATTTTGAAGAATCCTTGCAGCGCGGCGATGCTTTAACGAGTCCTGAAATCACCCGCGCCTATCTTAGCGCCAAACTGCGAGGCTATAGCTATGAGGTGTTTGCCTGCCTGTTTCTGGATAATCAACATCGGGTGATTAAGTTGGATGAATTATTCAGAGGTACCATTGATGGTGCCAGTGTTTATCCAAGGGAAGTTGCTAAACAAGCGCTACATCATAATGCGGCGGCGGTTATTTTTGCCCATAACCACCCTTCCGGCATTTCCGAACCCAGTCAGGCTGACAAACAAATCACCGAAAAACTTAAACAGGCGTTAGCCTTGTTTGACATACGCGTACTTGATCATTTTATTATCGGTGACGGGCAGCCTTACTCTTTTGCTGAACATGGGCTGTTATGACTTTACAGGGATAATGCGATGTCTAACCCGAAGGCAATTACGATAACATTGTTTTTAAGTGTGCCAGACTCGCCTTGCCACGTTCCTTGATAACTTCTGGCGCCAATTGTTTTTTGTTGATCCATTCCAGATCATCCGCGGGCAATTCGCTTAAAAAACGGCTGGGCTCACATTCCGCGATTTCACCATAACGTTTTCGGTGGGTACAGTAGCTAAAAGTACAAGTGCGCTGGGCTCTGGTGATGCCGACGTAAGCCAGACGACGCTCTTCTTCTATATTGTCGGTTTCGATACTGTTTTGGTGAGGCAGTATATTTTCTTCTATGCCAATTAAAAATACATGCGGAAACTCCAGTCCTTTTGCGGCATGCAGTGTCATTAAACTGACCTGGTCGCTAGCCTCGTCTTCCTGGCCACGCTCCAGGATATCCATGAGCATAATCTTGGCGACGATTTCTGCCAGTGGTTTTTGACCGTCAGTTTGCTTGTCGGCAATACGCTTTAGCCATTCAATCAGCTCAAAGACATTTTTTATTTTACGGTCGGCGGCTTCCTTGGTTTTTGATTCTTCTTTTAAATACTGGGAATAACCGATTTGGTCGATAAACTGTTCGATAACCGTAAAGGTATCGCCGCGTTCGATACGGTCAGCGGTATCGATCACCCAATCTCGAAACTTGCCCAGCCGGTGCATGGCTTTTTCGGGCAGTTTTTGCGCCAGACCCAATTCGGTACTGGCGGCAAACAGGCTGATATGGCGTTCATTGGCATAAGCGCCCAGCTTTTCCAGCGTAGTCGGGCCGATTTCACGTTTTGGGGTATTAATCACGCGCAAAAATGCAGCATCGTCATCCTGGTTAACAAACAAGCGCAGATAACCGAGCACGTCCTTGATTTCTGAATAAGCAAAAAACGAGGTGCTGCCGCTGATGAAGTACGGGATATTGTTTTCCCTAAGCCCTTTTTCAAACAAACGGGACTGATGATTGCCGCGATATAAAATCGCATAATCCTGATAATTGCTGCCGGTTCTGAATTTATGGTGAATGATTTCAGAGACGATCTGCTGCGCCTCAATCTGCTCATCCTTGTGGCTTAAAACCCGCAACGGATCGCCATAGCCCAGTTCGCTCCACAGTCGTTTTTCAAAGGCATGAGGATTGTTGGCGATTAACTGGTTGGCGACCTTAAGAATGCGTCCGGTGGAGCGATAGTTTTGTTCCAGTTTGATGACTTCCAGACGGGCGTAGTCTTTTTGCAATTGCGCCAGATTCTCTGGTTGCGCACCCCGCCAGGCATAAATGGATTGATCATCATCACCGACTACGGTAAACCGGCCCAAATTACCGGCGATTAAGCGCACCAACTGTTATTGGGTAATATTGGTATCCTGATATTCATCGACCAGTAAATAGCGGATCTTGTTTTGCCACTTTTCCAGAATGGCCGGATGTTGCTGAAACAGTAACACCGGCAACAAAATCAGATCATCAAAATCAACCGCGTTATAGGCTTTTAAGCTGCGGGTGTAGTCATTATAAAGATGGGCTGCCGGATATTCGTTGGCTGAGGCTATTGTTAAGGACTGTTCCGGGGTGACAAAAGCATTTTTCCATTGCCCGATTTGGCGGGCGTAACTATCAATATTATCAATGTCGCAATCCTTGGCGCCGTGGCTGATCAAGTTGCGTAACAGCGTATGTTTGTCTTGCTCATCAAATAAGGTAAGCCCTGATTTATAGCCCAGCGTTTTGGATTCCGCACGTAGTATATCCAGTCCCAAGGAGTGGAAGGTTGAAACGCGCAGACCGCGCTGTTGCTTGTCATCCAGCAATTTGGACACGCGGCTTTTCATTTCGCGCGCCGCTTTATTGGTAAAAGTCACCGCAGCAATATGTCGCGCAGGCAAACCCTGTTTGACCAGATAAGCGATTTTTTCGGTAATCACCCGCGTCTTGCCGCTACCGGCTCCGGCCAGTACCAATAAGGGATGATCTATCGCTTTAACTGCGGCTTGTTGTTGGGGGTTTAATTTGGACATTAATGGGTTAAGACTTAAATGGTCATTCGCAAAAGGTAATCGCCAGTATTGGCTGCTTGCTCATTAAAAATTGATTGCAACTCGCTTACGCCAATAACCGTGGATCACAGTGACAGTGCATGACAGAAATAATGAGTATGTAATCTTTTTCAATTGAATAAAGTACCGCATAAGGAAAAACGCGCGTTAGGCATCTGCGGATATCTTCTTCCAATATTGAGCAGCGCTCAGGAGCTTCAATTATTTGCTTACATAGCATGCTCAACCGTTGTCATGAAGCGTAACTCCAAGCCGGGCTGACATTGCGCATAATATTGAGCGGCATTTTTTATATTTCTGAAGTGCTTCAGGATGAAATTCAAACCTCATTTTGCAACAGATTTTCGTACCTGTGCCAAGGCGTCCAAACCCGGAATAGTCGCAAAACTACACCGTTTCTTACCTCATCACGACGCCTGCGTGCTTCAGTTGCCCAAATTTTCTTAAAATCATCATCGTCAAGTGGATCAAGACTTTCAACCAGGCAATCAGCAAGGTATGCTCTTGCTTCGTTAGGTAGGCCTAGCACCTGTTTAGCAATCTGTTCAATGGTGATTCATATTCAGGATTCCTGTTGCGTTAATTAACAAATATCATGGCTGGTTAATTACCGTTAAATTAAACCAGCTAAATACTCCGATCCAGCTTGCGATAACTGATCGCTTCGCTCAAATGAACGGTTTCTATGTTTTCAGAATGGGCAAGATCGGCAATGGTGCGCGCCAATTTTAAAATCCGGTGATACGCCCGATGCGACAAGCCAAATTTCTCCATGGCCTGTTCTAAAATCAGGTGACTTTGATCCGACAGCACGCAAAACTGTTTAACTTCTTTTGCGCTCAACGCCGAGTTGGCTTTGCCACACCGTGCCAGGGCGATATTCCTGGCTGCAACGACTCGCGCCCTGATCGTCTCGCTGCTTTCTTCGCCGGTCGGCGAACCTTTGCGCAATACTTCATGCGAAATTCTGGGCACTTCCAGATGCATGTCGATACGATCCAGCAAAGGCCCTGAAACCCTTGCCCGGTAACGCATGACTTGTTCGGAGGTACAGCGGCATCGGCCCGAGGCATCGCCTAGATAGCCACACGGGCAAGGGTTCATGGCCGCAATAAGCTGGAACCTGGCCGGAAAATCAACTTGTCTGGCGGCGCGGGAAATAGTGATATGGCCGGTTTCTAAGGGTTCACGCAATACTTCAAGAACCTTGCGATCAAATTCGGGGAGTTCGTCAAGAAAAAGGGTGCCATTATGAGCCAGCGATATTTCTCCGGGCCTTGGATTACTGCCGCCGCCCACCAGTGCCGCAGCCGAGGCGGTATGATGTGGCGCACGATACGGTGGCTTTAGCCAGTTGGCGACATCAAGTCCCTGATCGCGAATCGATGCGATGGCGGCAGATTCTTGCGCCTGTTGTTCGGTCAACTGCGGCAAAATAGTCGGCAAGCGACAGGCAATCATGGACTTTCCTGTGCCTGGCGGTCCAAGCATAATCAAATTATGCGCACCGGCTGCGGCTATTTCAAACGCTCTTTTGACGTGATATTGACCATGGACATCGGCAAAATCTATGTCAGCTGCCTGATGGGGCTGTTCTTCCTGCTGAAACTCAATCTCTATCAAATGCCGACCGGTCAAGTGCGCGCAAACATCAAGCAAATGGGTGGCGGGTATTATTTCGATGCCTTTAACCAGCGCCGCTTCAGCTGTATTTTCTTTGGGTA
>CAIKYI010000474.1 GCA_903831545.1 uncultured Methylobacter sp.
AGTTTCTACAAAAACGTGATCACTGTCATTAACACGCAGCACAGCAGAGTCGGGCAAAATTAATTCTTGTACGCCCTGTTTGCGAATCAGCAGGTTTGCTAACATGTGCGGCTTTAAATTACGTTGGGGATTGGGCAGTTCCATACGCACTGCGACGGTCCGCGTATCGGGATTAACCATGTCGGCCACATAAATAAGACGACCGCTTAACACTGCTTCTGGTAATGCGGCAATAGTGACTTCCGCTTCATCGCCTTTATGTGCCCAGCTTGCCTGTTGCTCGGGCAGTTCTGCAACAACCCATACATGAGATAAATCCGCTACGGTAAATAAGGCATCTGCGGGCTGAACCACCTGTCCGACGGTTACTTTTCGTTCAACAATGGTGCCTTTTATGCTTGCGGTAATCGGTAAAATCGAATTAATCTTCCGTTCTTTGGATAGCCGGGCCAGGTCACTGTCCGACATGCCGAATGCCCGTAATTGATCGGTTGCTGTGCGTAAATCCACGTCAGCTTCTGTTAACATGCCTTCTCTTTCCTGAAGTTCTGCGGCGGCAATGACATCACTGGCCAGTAGCCGTTTGGCCCTGCTTACTGCCAATCGTCTTAAATTGACTTGCGAGCTGGTCTTTAGATAGGCGGATTGGGCTAAACCAAGTTCTGTGCTGTTTAAGGTCGCAAGTTGTTCACCTTTACGAACTTCCTGACCCAGCACGACTTCTGTTTCAATAATCCGTCCCGTTACTGTTGCACCTATTCGGGCAACATGCTGTTGATCCAAATCAATTCTCGCCGGCAAACGAAATGAATCGTGTACTTGATCTTCACCAATAGCGATGACTTTGACCTGTTTCATTAAGGTTGAGGGGGCTTTTGTCGCCGGGAACGTCTTATCCGCAAAACTTGACAGCGGGATCAGTAACAAAATTAAAAATAACAGGTTAAATAAGGTCATAACTTTAGGCTCTCCAAGTCGGTAGCACGTAAACGATCCAGAATGATTTGTGCAGCCTGGCGGTCAAATTTTGCATTAAGATAATCATTTCGAACAGTTCGGTAAGTGCGTTGGGCATCAAGGTAATCGAGTATGCCACGCTCCCCGAGGCGATAGGCCGCTTCAGCGACTTTTAGCACCGATTCAGCTTCCTTTAGCAAGCCAGCGTCAAAGGTTTCAACCTGGCGATTCGCTATGTGATAACGATTGTAAGTGTTTTCCAGTTCGCGTATGACCAAATATTCCTGTTGATTGGCTAATGCTTCTGCTTGTTTCAGTTCTGCAGCGGCTTCGCCAATAGGACCTTGGCGCTGATTCCACAAAGGTAACGGGATGACAATATTAACTCGCCATTGCTCAAGACCGGGATCTCTTTCTGCGCCCGCTTTCAAAGTGGGCTGGGGATAACGAAGATTTTGCTCAAATTTGACTTTGGCTTGCGCCATTTGAACTTCTGCACGAAATTGTTGCAAGACAGGTTGTTTGTCGAGTACTTCTGCTCGCATACTCTCCAAGGTTGGTAAGGACACTAATGGTGCAGATAATTCTCCTACTGTTTCATATTGGTGCGGCAAGGCTTTGCCAAACATCATGCGTAATTCCGATTTTGCGTCCTCAACCTGTGTCTCAGCGCTTTCTCTCAACTTTAATGCATTAAGCAATTCCGCTTCAGATTTTACCTGTTCATATCGGGGCGCTTCTCCGACTTCAACCTTAAGTTTGATTTTTTCGCGTATTTGAGTCAGTAATTGCTCGTTGTCTTTGCTGATTTGTAGTTCTGCCTGCCTGCGTAAAATCTCGTAAAATGCCAAGCGAGCCTGACTGCGAACGGATAACCAGACATGGCGGTTAGCCTCTTCTGCAGAAATAATACCGGCTTCCGCAACTTTGCGTCGTGCCTCTCTAACGAATGGCAGATCTAGCGGTTGGGACATGTAAACTTGTTCATTGGAGCCATTAAGCGCACCAACACCAATGCCGGTTGAGCTTCCTCCACCTATTTCCAGTTCAGGATTTGGATAGGCGCTGGAGGTGACTAAAGCGGCCTGTGCCAAGTCTTGGCGAGCATTGGCATTGGCAATAGATGGATTGTGCGCTTCAAGCAGGTTAAGTACTTGAAGCAAAGTCAGCGGCTCAGCAGAAAGGTTGCCGTGCCAGAAAATGCTTAGGGTAAAGATAAGTCCAAAATATTGTAAAATAGATCGGTGGCGATAATATAATTTCTCGGGGGTTTGCATGTTTTTGTGTTTTTAAGTTAAAGGCAGTAAGAGTCTATTATCAATTTAAGTAAAATCAAACATGCCGGCACGTTTACGAACAAACCAATATTTTTTGATCTGTAAAATCAGCTAGTTTGTGGCTTTTCTTGGTTACAAATTTTATGCATTTTTTATGCCGAATGTCAGTAAAGCTACTGTGCAACATAAGAATAATTTTTTGTGCTCATGAAAACGATAATTTCTGGACAATATTTAAGCTTTAGAATGTTCACTAAAAGTAACTTAGCGACATTTTTTCTTTGCGGCCTCCTAGACAAGATGATATCCAATATAGTGAAGTACATAAATTGCGAACTACGCACCTCCTTACCTCACCATCATCCTATAGGCTGGCCATCCTTATCAAATTCACTGTCTTGTGGGTCAAGCTTAATTCTGTGGCAATTTGACGCTTGGTTAAGTCGTTGGAAGAGCCAAAACTGTTGACTACTTACTGGATGCTGATTCAAGTTCCTTGCTAATTTGTAGAAAGTTCACGCTGCAGCTTAAAATAAGCCTAGTGTATACGTAATATTATCTAAGCTAATTTCAATAACCAACACGTGAAGTCTATAACATTGCAAACGAAACACATCTTTTCAATCATAATTTTATCTATCCTGTCGGGGCGTTCTGTGAGTGCACAAGAAATAGAAAACAAAGTCAAAATACTAATGGCGCAAATGACGCTTGAAGAAAAAGTGGGGCAAATGACGCAGGTCGATTTTACGGTTATAGGCGTGCCCAAAGAGCAAAATGCTGAGGATCAAATTGATCCGGTCAAATTGGAAGACGCGGTAGTAAAGCATCATGTAGGTTCGATATTAAATACGACATTTACACCGGACAACAAAGCGCAATCAATTGATACCTGGCGCAAAATGACCAGTACCGTTCAGGACGCAGCCGCTAAAACGCGCTTAAAAATTCCTGTTATCTACGGTATAGACGCCATTCATGGAGCGACTTACACGCAAAACTCGGTATTATTTCCTCAGGCCATTAACATGGCGGCAACCTTTAATGCTGACTTGGCATTCAAAGAGGGCGAAATCACAGCCAGGGAAGTTCGAGCATCCGGCTTGCAATGGAATTTTTCAACAGTGATGGATATAGGTCGTCAACCGCTGTGGCCTCGCTTGTGGGAAACGTTTGGTGAGGATGTGCATTTGGCGACGGTTATGGGTACGTCCTATATTAAAGGCCATCAAGGTGATGATTTTTCGGCGGTTAATAAAGCTCCAACTTGTCTTAAACATTATGTCGGTTACAGTTACCCACTAAACGGTAAGGATCGGACGCCGGCCTGGATAGGTGAAAGAGCTTTGCGCGAATATTTTCTGCCGACTTTCGCAGCGGGTATCAACGCAGGATCGCCGACCGTGATGGTTAATTCTGCCGAAGTTGATGGCATTCCGGGGCACGCCAATCATCATTATCTGACCACGATTTTACGTGGTGAACTTGGTTTTAAAGGTTTTACCGTGTCTGATTGGGAAGATATTAAACGCCTTTACACCCGCGATAAAATGGCTGCATCAGAAAAAGAAGCGGTAAAAATTGCGGTCATGGCCGGTATTGACATGAGCATGGTGCCGTTCGATTTTTCTTTTTATGATTTGTTAATCGAACTGGTTAAAACAGGTGAAGTGCCGTTATCGCGGATTGATGAAGCCGTTTCCAGGATATTAACAGTCAAGTATCAAGCCGGTTTATTCGAGCCCAAACCGTTATTGGACATCGCAGAAAATTTTGCTACCGCTGAAGCGATAGCAACTAATCGGCAGGCGGCTCGTGAGTCTATAGTGCTTGCAAAAAATGATCACAACATCCTGCCGTTAAAAAAAGACGCCAATATTCTGGTGACCGGGCCGACAGCCAATTTATTAAGTGCATTGAATGGTGGCTGGACAATTACTTGGCAAGGTGCGGCTGAGCATTTATATCCCCAAGAAAAACTGACAGTATTGGCGGCGATACAGAACAAAGCCGGCGGCAAAGTTACTTTTGTGGGTGGTGAGTCTTTTGACGCCAAAATTGACCTTCAAAAGGTAGTCGAAGAAGCCAAAAATCATGACGTTATTTTACTCAGTTTAGGTGAACAGCCTTACACAGAAACCGTGGGCAATATTGAGTCTTTAAATCTTGGTCAGGCCCAAGTTGACCTTGCCCAAGCCGCGCTAGCAACTGGGAAACCAGTTATTTTGTTAACCTTGGGGGGGCGTCCCCGTATTATCACTCAGATTTCTGAGCTGGCTTCAGGTGTTATTCTGGGCTTTTTGCCGGGTATGGAAGGTGGTGAGGCGATTGCCGATATTTTGTTTGGCGACTACAACCCCAATGGTAAGCTGCCTATTTCTTATCCGCGTAATACCAATGGCATTGTTCCTTATGATTATAAACCCATCGAATCGTTCGAGATAAATACCTATAACCCCCTTTATCCGTTTGGTCATGGCTTAAGTTATACCACTTTTGAAACCAGTGGTTTAAAAGTAGAAAAAGACAAGGTCAAGCTTGGTGAAAATGTCATTGTGACTGTCACCATCAAAAATACCGGCACGATAACAGGTAAGGAAGCGGTTTTGGTTTATATCAACGATGTGGCGGCTTCGGTAACGCGTCCTAATAAACAATTAAAAGCGTTTAAAAAAGTCGAGTTAAATCCGGGGCAATCTCAAGCGTTAAGCTTTACCTTAACGCCACATGATTTGTCATTTATTGGCGTTGATCTTAAGCGCATTGTAGAACCTGGCGATTTTAAAGTGCTGGTTGGTAATGAAACCGTTGGTTTTACAGTAATAAAATAACAAATTGTAGGGCAGCGCAACGCGAACCCCATCATTAAAGTATGTGATGGGTTTATTGCGTTTTACCCATCCTACCGTAATCTGATAGACGATGAAATTATGAGCAATGTAAACAAGTGGGCAAGCAGTGTCGATAAACCTCAATATCCAGGTTCACTGACCTTATTAACGTCATTGTTTTTTATCTGGGGATTTATCACCAGTTTAAATGATATTTTGATTCCGCATTTGAAGTCGGTATTCACCCTGAATTACACTGAAGCCATGTTAATTCAGTTTTGTTTTTTTGCCGCCTATTTTGTGGTGTCTGTTCCCAGTGGCTATCTTGTCGAAAAAATAGATTATAAAGGCGGAATTATTACCGGATTAGCCCTCGCTGGTATGGGCTGTTTGTTGTTTTATCCGGCGGCCGGTTACCATTCTTATCCTTTATTTTTAGCCGCATTTTTTGTTTTGGCCTCGGGCATCACTTTATTGCAGGTTGCCGCAAATCCTTATGTGACTATTTTAGGTAGCCCCCAAACAGCCGCTAGTCGCTTAACCTTGACTCAGGCTTTTAACTCGTTAGGCACTACTATCGCGCCTTATCTTGGGGCGTTATTTATTCTTGATACTGCTGTTAAAACGGCGGATGAAGTTAAGCTGCTGAGTGTTGAGCAATTATCAGCTTATCAAACAGCACAAGCTGCAGCGGTTCAAAATCCATATTTACTTTTGGCTGCGATTTTGTTTTTTATGGCTGTCATTTTTGCTTTGCTTAAATTACCCAAAATCCGGGTTGAAAATGACAAGCTTACAGAGGCTAAAGAATATTTTCGGGACAGTGCCTTAGCTTCTAAGCACCTGGTCTTAGGTGCAATCGGTATTTTTGTTTATGTAGGCGGGGAGGTATCCATTGGCAGTTTTTTGATTAATTTCCTTGGTGAGCCATCTATTGCCGGTTTGGTAGAAAAGGATGCAGGAAAATATGTGTCGTTTTATTGGGGTGGAGCAATGGTTGGGCGTTTTATCGGCTCGGCTGTCATGCAAAAAATCCAGCCTGGCAAAGTCTTGACTTTCAACGCAATAATAGCTGCGTCGTTGGTTTTAATAACGATCTTTGGTAGTGGTCACTTAGTGATGTGGACCTTACTTGCGGTCGGCTTGTTCAACTCAATCATGTTTCCAACCTTGTTTTCACTTGCCGTTAGCGGTTTGGGCAAGCACACAGGACAGGGGGCTGGAATTTTATGTGCAGCCATCGTTGGCGGGGCAGTGCTTCCGGTGCTTCAAGGGTTATTCGCTGACTGGATTGGCATACAACAGGCGTTTTTTATTCCGGTGCTTTGTTATTGCTATATTGCCTTTTATGGCTGGCGTGGCCATAGGCTCTAAGCAGTTCTTGCCTTAATGGCACTTTATGAGATTTATATCAATGACTGAACAGCGTAGTGCGTGAAATCGGCACGTTGGGTTCTGTGGGAATCGAAAGCGGGCGAACGCTTGACCATATACACACCGATGTTATTCAAATTGTTAAGCATAAAAAAAAGGAAGCAATTGCTTCCTTTTTTCAAGGCATTATAGAGGCTATTATCGGGTTACTGTTTTTACGGACAGTGCATTTTTAGCGGCATCATATATATAGTTATTTGGCGATATAACTGTAGCTATAGCAGCTGCTCCTGTTTTTGGCGGTGTTAACACCAATGAGGTAATCGTAAATGTAGCTGTACCCGTTTTAGGTGCATTTGCTAGTAAGGCATTTGATGGCAATGTGGTAATACCAGCACTGTTTGTTACGCTAGTTGTCCTGCCAGTAAAGTAACCTGACCAAGTACCGGAAACAGTTACGTTAGGCCTAATAATGCCATTACCATCAGATACGGTGACTGTTGCAATACCCTTTAATGGGCGAGTAGTGCTTAATGCTAGATTGATTGCTTTAACTCTTAATACTGTTTTTGCAGGTGCTGGCTGTACTGTAATGTTGATTGCTTTTGTGCTTGTTAGTCCAAACTCATTGGTTATGGTTAACGATACTGGAAATACGCCGACTTTGGTAAATGTATAAGCCGGATTTGCTGCTGTTGATATGCTTCCGGGTTGAAAAGTCCACGCGTAGGATTTAATTGCTCCATTTCCAACTGAGCTACCTGATGCAAAATTTACTATGAAGGGGGCTGTACCGGTTGCGCTAAAAACACTTATGTCAGCAACTGGAGGAAATGCTTGATTAGTTGTTACACCTGCAACAGTTCCGGTAATCTCATATTGACCAAGACTTGCATAATCTGGATAACCAGCGTTGCCTGTAATTGCGGTTTTTCCTGTCCCTGCAATCGTTAGATAATAAGTTCCGGGTGCAACGGTTGTATCAATAGTCGCTGTCAATAAATCAACAGGGTTACTTGAGGATAGAACCCTGCCTTGCGCATCTGATAACGTGGCAATAATATCAAGATTTGCGCCAGTAATGGCGGGACTTATATTAAGTGTCACTTTTCCTGATGCATTAAATACAAACATATCTTTGTCTGAATTTCTTTCAATAATACCAAAAGCATGAGCAGTCGTTGCGGCACCAGAAACATTTAAGGGCAGTGTCACTGCTGTGGCAATTGTATTGCCATAATCATCGGTTCTGGCAGGAAAACCATTTGCAGCCATAACTGCCAAATCATCTTGCTGGTTATTGGCTTTGGGGTAAATGCCTGCACTCCATTGAGTTAGGTTCTTATAGTAGCCAACACCCATAATAGGAGCCCAAGAATTAGCACCAGTACCAGGGCCTGGGTAGTACCCGGCAACATTGTCGCCATCATGCAGTAAACCTAAAGTATGTCCCGCTTCGTGAGAGATAGCTTCAGCAATATATTTTTCATTGTTAGCAAGAGACTGTTGGAACACCCATGCAGGTTGATATCGCTGGGCATTAACTAAATTGACAATACCTACATAGGCAATGCCGCCGCAATTACAGCTGATTGTGCCTGTTTTAGTGACGATTACCCGAGTACCAAAGTTAATGTCGGTAGAGCTGGTTTTTGCAAGTGCG
>CAIKYI010000475.1 GCA_903831545.1 uncultured Methylobacter sp.
GTGAGCGCGTAACTTTCGGTGAAATTAAACACCACCATTCGGAAATTGTCGCCTTCTCCAATACCGTTAACTTTGATTCTAAAACCAATTTTTTGAGGGCTATTTCTAACGCGATGGATGAGTCTGTTGACCAGGACAGAATAATTATTTATCCGCCAACTGAAAATCAACACGACTTCGTTAGTCAGGCTCATCTGGAATTGGCTATGAAATATGGCGCAAGCGCAATATGCTCGGTGCCACTCATCACTCAGAACTCGGTTTTTGCGGCGCTAACCCTGGAACGTAAAAAAGAAACTCCGTTTTCCTACGAAGAAGTTTTACTGTTAGAGCAATCGCTTTCTTTGCTTAGTCCCTATTTAAATCTAAGGCACAATGCCGACAGAGGCTTGCTTGAAAAAGTAGGGCACTATCTAAAAAATCAGTTTTGCCAATTATTAGGCCTTAATTACCTGGGTCAAAAAATATCCGCCTTAACGATATTTTTATGTCTGACCACTGCAAGTTTGCTTAATGACGACTTTAAAATCCATGCAAACGCCGTCTTGGAAGGTAAAATACAAAGAGTGGTTGCAGCGCCGCTTCAGGGTTTTATTTTATCTGTCAATGCCCATGCCGGGGACACCCTGACAAAAGGCGCGGTTATGGCTACCCTGGATGATACCGTTTTAAAACTGGAGGCAGTTAAACTGAGTAGCCAGCTACAACAAGTCACCCGGGAATACCGAAAGGTAATGTCTGCCAATGACCTGGTTAAAATCAGCATTCTTAATGCGCAACGCGAACAAATACAAGCTCAGCTTCAGCTTATGAATGACCAATTACAACGAACCCGCATTTTAGCTCCGTTTGACGGCGTGGTGATTGAAGGTGACCTCAGTCAAGCGCTTGGGGCACCCGTCGAACGCGGTGACAGCTTATTTAAAATGGCGCCTTTGGAAGAATACCGGGTTGTACTCAAAGTAAATGAGCGACTCATTTCCCATGTACAAGCCGGACAAGGCGGTATGTTGGCCTTATCAAGCTTACCTGAACTGCACCTTCCACTTACAATTGAAAAAATTACCGCCGTTGCCAAAGCCGAAGACGGCAACAACATTTTCCGAGTCGAAGCCCGACTACATAATCATTCAGCACTTTTAAGACCGGGCATGGCCGGGGTAGGAAAAATCGATGCCGGCCAAAAAAACCTGTTGTGGATTTGGACTCATGAACTGATTGACTGGATTAAGTTATGGCTCTGGTCCTGGTGGCCTTAGCAGACAGGAAAGTGAATTATGACTAAACCATTATTAAGTTTGCAATGGCATCGGGTTCAAGCGCTAACGCCACATTTAAATGAACACATCGAAACCCATCGCCATGTTTATCGAGGACTCATCTGGTTTATTCTTGAAAACAAAGCGACCGGCAGACATCATCGTTTCAATGCCGCTGCCTTTAAAATTATCGGCCTCCTCGATGGGAAACGCACAGTCAATGAAATATGGGAATTACTTAACGCTCAATTGGGAGATTTTTCGCCAACCCAAGATGAAATCATCTTGCTACTGAGTCAACTTTATTGCGCTGAACTGTTGCAAGCCAATGTCGCAATGGATGTGGACGATTTTTTTCAACGACAACAGCAGCAGAAAAACTTAAAGATTAAGCAGCGCCTCAGCAATCCGCTTTCTAAAAAAATTCCACTATGGGATCCAAATGATTTTCTTGACCGGCATTTATCTAAAGTAAGCTGGTTATTTAACGGAACTACAGTTTTATCAGGCATGGCATTCATCATAGTAGCCTTATTGTTGGCGGCGATGCACTGGAATGAACTTGGCAACCATATCCTCGTTAATACTTTATCGCCTTATAACCTGAGTCTGGTTTTTTTACTTTATCCCCTAATCAAAATAACACATGAATTAGGCCACGCTTTTACCGCAAAGTTAGAAGGCGGAGAAATACATGAATTGGGCGTTATTTTTCTTATGTTCATTCCCATCCCCTACGTTAATGTTTCTACTGTAACAACTTTCCGAAACAAATATAAACGAATACTGGTCGGACTGGCCGGAATTCTTACTGAACTGTTTCTCGCCGCCCTGGCCTTGTTTATCTGGTTACTCATTGAGCCCGGCATTTTGCGAGATATTGCTTTCAATATCATGCTGATCGGTGGAATTTCTACGGTATTGTTTAACGGCAATCCGTTGCTGAAATTTGACGGCTATTATGTGCTTGCTGATGCGCTTGATATTCCGGATCTTTTTCAACGCTCTGCAAGCTATTGGAGCTATCTGGCCCAGCGTTATCTATTTGGTTTGAAGTCGGTTGAGTCACCAGCCTATAGCTCAGGGGAGTCAGTTTGGTTTATTTTATACGGCTTGCTGTCTTTTTGTTACCGAATGACCATGCTGTGGTTCATTGTTGTTTACGTCACCGACACATTTTTTGTTATCGGTATTGTTATGGCTTTATGGTTGGTGCTTACCCAAATCCTGTTGCCGCTAATGAGTATGCTTGAATTTATTGTAACCAGTTCTCGACTACAGACCAAACGTTTCAAGTTCTTCAGCTGTTTTAGCGCAGTTTTTGGTGTATTGATAATGACCATTTTCATAGTGCCTTTGCCATCCTACACAATGGCAGAAGGCATTGTCTGGTCACCTGATGATGGCCAGTTAAGGGCAGAAAGCGACGGGTTTTGCGGGCCACTTTTAATGCATGATGATAGTCAAATTCAAAGTGGCGTCAGCATTATCGATTTGGAAGACCCTTTTCTAAAAACCCGGGTAGTCATTCAACAGGCAAGGTTAAAGGAATTACAGGCAAGTTACCGGGCAGAACAATATCAAAACCCGGCCAAAGCACAGCTCATCAAGCTACAAATATCGCCAGCCCAGGCAGAACTTGATCTCGCACAAAAACAGATGCAGTCCATGCACGTTAAAAGTGCAGCAACCGGCCAACTCTTGATACCCAATGCTGAGGATTTACCCGGCCAATTTATAAAACAGGGCGCTTTAATTGGCTATATTTTGACTACGACATTACCTGTGGTGCGCACTTTAGTATCCCAGGCCGATATCGGTAAACTGCAACCCGGCAGGGATCTCGTACAAATAAGATTAGCCAATCGTGTTGAGAAAATCCTTAGGGCAAAAATCATCAGAGTCGTACCGCAGGCAACAAATCGCCTGCCCAGTGCCGCGCTGGCAACAACAGCTGGCGGCAAAATGATTCTCGACCCGGCTGGCAGGGATGATCTGCTAACCGTGGAACCCTTTTTCCTGGTTGATGTTGAGTTTTCACCGCTGGAGTCAAGCCCATTACTCGGCGTTCGGACCTATGTACGCTTTACTCATGCCCCGACAACGCTGGCTCGGCAATTGTATAGAAATCTCCGCCAGTTATTTCTAAGGCAGTTCAATGTCTAATGTTGATCTAAATTACAGACCAACCCAGGCACTTGCTTTTGTTGAATCTGCGGAGCTTACTCATAAGTATCGCCCTGGCGTGTTACTTGGCAGATACCCGCAAAAAAAAGAAAATAAAAACACCACATTCCAAAAATGGCTCGCTCGCCGCTTAAGTAAAATCAAGTTCCGGTGCAACCCAAACAAATATAGCCAAAGCCGTATCCTTGGCCAGATCAATTATTTTGACCTGAGCTTTAGACAATTATCCGAAACTGAACTAACCAGCCAAATTGCCACTCTCCGCGACAAACTGCAACGTTCAGGTTTACAGCAGGCACTAATCTTCGAGGCCTTTGCTGTCATCAGGGAAGTTGCCGGACGCACTTTGGGCAATCGCCATTTTGACACACAATTATTAGGTGGCTGGGTAATGATTAACGGCCTGCTCGCACAAATGCAAACCGGCGAAGGCAAAACTCTGGCGGCAACTTTGCCAGCCTGCACCGCCGCATTGGCAGGTATTCCAGTGCATATCATAACCTCAAACGATTATCTCGCAGCGCGTGACGCCAAACTGTTGCAGCCCCTTTATAAGCGCTTGAGCTTGCATACAGGCGCGGTACTGGAAGATATGGACACTAGGCAACGCCGTGAAATCTACGCTGGTCACATAGCGCATACCAGCGCCAAACAAATTGCCTTCGATTACCTTCGGGATAAAATCGAAATAGCCAGCGACACTGGCGCCTTAAGCTTCCAATTTAAACAAATACAAAATGAACAGCAACACACATCCCGCTTGTTGTTGCGCGGCTTGTGTTTTGCAATTATTGATGAAGCGGATAGCATCCTGATAGATGAAGCAGTGACACCGTTAATTATTTCAAAAAAAGGACTTGTCGAGATAAATAACGAACAATATCGCAAGGCTTTACAGCTTGCTTCTACACTTATCATTAATAGGCATTTTACGGTAAATGCGGTTGAGCATAACCTAACTTTAACTGAAGAGGGTGAAAGCCTTCTGCTTGAATTGGCGCAGCCGCCTGGCTTTTGGCAAAACGCAAGAAGACGAAACGCCTTGATCACCCAAGCACTTACGGCCCAACACCTGTTTATCCTTAACAAACACTATATTGTTCGTGATGACAAAATCCGGGTAATAGACCAACTAACCGGACGGCTCATGGAGGATCGTTTCTGGGAACAAGGTTTGCACCAGATGATTGAAGCCAAAGAAGGCTGCACCATCACAACCCAACAAGAACCTTTGGCACGTATCAGTTTTCAACGTTTTTTCAATCGTTACTTAAAACTGGCCGGAACCTCAGGTACCTTAATGGAAGTGAGGACTGAGCTTCATTGCGTCTATGACTTCCACGTCATTAAGATTCCAACACACAAACCCTGTAAAAGACTCATGCTTCCTGAGCGGCTTTACCTGACCGCTGACGCAAAGTGGGCAGCGTTACTTGACCGCATTACGGAGCTCAACCGGCTGGGTCGGCCCCTTTTAATCGGCACCTGTTCGGTTGCAGAATCTGAACAAATCAGCGTAATGTTAACCAAGCATCACCTCTCGCATAAAGTCCTTAATGCCAAACAAGATCGGCAAGAAGCAGAAATCATAGCCCTGGCCGGACAATCCGGGAGCATAACGGTTGCAACCAATATGGCCGGACGTGGAACTGATATAAAACTGGGTGATGGTGTTGAACAACTCGGTGGCCTGCATGTCATTGCAATGACACGAAATGATGCGCGGCGTATAGATCGTCAATTATATGGCCGCTGTGCAAGACAGGGTGACCGGGGCAGTACCGAAGCCTTTATCTCACTTCAAGATGAACGCATCGCGAGTGTTTATCCGACGTCGTTACTTAAGATTTTGTCGTGGTTTGCCGGCAACGATCAACTTCTACCGAAATTTCTGGCAAAAATAATCCTTCGCTGGCAGCAAAAACAACGTGAAAACCGGCAACTCCGTCTACGTAAGCAATTAATAAAACAAGATAAACACCAGGCCAGCGTCTTGGCTTTCACAGGACGCTTTGATTAACTAAATACTATTTTTAAATATTAACTTAGGAGCTTAAATACAATGTTATCGATAAATAAAAAATTCATTAACATGATTTTTCTGCTCTGCACAGCCCATATCAATTCCCCAATAGCCGCTGAAACGACCGAACTGGACTGCATTGTAAAACCTGAAATGTATGTAGAACTTAGCAGCCCGGTCGATGGCGTGTTAGAAAGTGTTCTGGTTGAAACCAGTGATGTGATACAAAAAGGCCAGGTTTTAGCGAAACTGGAAGCATCTGTAGAAACGGCTCAAGTCAATCTGTACAGACAGGAAGCATCCGATTCAAACCTCATTGAAAGTAAAAAGCTCGAAGCTGAATTTTCCAAAAGAAACCTGGCTCGTTTCAGCCAATTGTATAAAAAACAGCTTGAGTCACAGGCGGATAATGACAAAGCCAATACCGAGGCAAACTTAACGCAACTGGCCTTAAACATAGCACTTAACGACCAAAAAGCGGCCGCACTCAAACTTAAGCTGGCTATTGCGCAATTAGAACAAAAGTCCATCAAAAGCCCGATTGCCGGCATAGTGCTTGAGCTCTACGCCATGCCTGGAGAAACAGTTAAAGACCGTCCAATTATGAAACTGGCCAAGATTAATCCGCTGCGTGTTGAACTGGTAGCCCCGGCAGCCTTATTCGGTAAAATAACCCAAGGGATGTCTGCTGAAATTGAACCTGAAAAACCGGCAACTCATACCTATCCTGCCATCGTCACAATCGTTGATAAACTGATTGATCCTGCCAGCGGCAACTTTTCCGTGCGCCTGGCGCTACCTAATCCCAGTGACAAATTGATCGGCGGCGTTAATTGTATCGCCAGATTTAATTTTTCTTCCGAGCTGCCCGGTACAATGAAAGCTCTCCCTTAACACTCAATAGCAAAGACTTCACGGCACAAAAACATAAAAGCCAGGTGAAAATCATGAGCAACAAAAAGACGCTTGAATTTAGTCATAAACTGATTATCGAAGAACTGGAAGCGCGGCAACTTTATTCAGCGGGTCTTGAAGTAGCTGTATATGAGCCACCGACTTACCTAACGATAAACACAAACTCCAGCGAAATTTCATCATCAGACAGTGCTGGTCTTATTAGCAGTGATGCTCAAAGTCCGCCAAGTATCAATGGCAGTATCGATCAGGTAAACCCTACCTTGAGAGACAACTGGGCACTGGAATACAATACCGGTACTATCCAATCGCACAGCGTAGTCAATGAAATAAATCAGTCTCAATCGAACGTGCTGCTGGCAAACAGCCTTACCGCCACTAACCTGAATGCCCCAGAAACCTATATCGAAGACACGCCGCTCCTGCTGAAAAAAATTGTAATCAGCAATACTGTCAATGCCAGCGTCACTTTAACTTTATCAAACAGCACAGCAGGGAGTTTACACACCGGCACCTCCGGCGCAGTCACCTCCACCTACAATAGCGGCTCTGGCATCTGGCAAGCCAATGGTGCCGTCGCTGACGTTAATACTCTATTTACCAATCTGACCTTTACGCCGACACTTAACTTCAACAGCAACTTTATAATTACCACCAACGTCAGCGATGGCATATCTCCCACGCTTACTGGCAGCAAAGCAATGACGGGCAGCGCCGTCAACGATGCCCCGCAAAACAGCGTTCCCGGCACCCAATCCATCAACGAAGATACCGCTCTAAGCTTCTCCGGTAGCAATGGCAATCTGATCTCGATCAGCGATGTTGACGCAACAACCAACCCGGTTCGCGTAACGCTTACCGCTACCAACGGCAAACTCACGCTGGCAGAAACGGCAGGCATCAGTTTTACTACTGGCGATGGCAGCGCCGATACCACAATGACATTTACCGGAACGGTGAACTCGATTAATACTGCCCTTAACGGCCTTTACTTCGAGCCGAATTTAAACTTCAACGGTACAGGAAACCTGCGAATAGTAACCAACGACCTCGGTAATACCGGCACCGGCGGCGCCAAGAGCGACACCGATAACATTGCTATCACCATCCAAGCTGTCAACGATGCACCAACCCTTAGTCTACCGGCTTCGCTAGCGGCAATTGAAGACACCAGAATGACCATTACTGGAATTTCTTTTGCCGATGTTGATGTGGGCAGCTTTGGGGTATCGGTCATCTTCTCGCTTCCAGCCGACAGCGGAGTACTCAACTGGACGACAACTGCCTTTATCGGCTCTTCAGGTTCCGGCACACCTACAGTGACACTCACAGGGCAAATCGCCGCTATCAATAATGCGATAGCGGCAAATAAGTTAAGCTATATGCCGACACTGAATTTAAGTGGCACTAAAAGCCTGAACGTAGCAATTAACGATAAAGGCAATACAGGCCTGGGTGGTAATCTGATAACAAGCGATACAACGACCATCGTCATCGCGCCAGTCAATGACGCTCCCACAGCCAGCAATTTGAACACATCCGAAACCTACACCGAAGACACCACCTTGAAGCTGACCGGCATTGTGCTTTACGATGTAGATTGCACTAACGTCACGGCTACCTTGACCCTATCGGATATTACTGCCGGCTCATTTAATGTCGCCACTTCCGGCACAGTGACTTCAACTTTTTTGGCTGGACACTGGACGGCAAGCGGCGCAATAGGCGATGTCAATGCCTTGCTTGCAGATCTGCACTTTACGCCCAGTCCGAACTATAACCGCCCCTTCTCTATCGCCACCAGCATTACTGATAACTGGGCCGAAACTTTGCAAGGCAACAAAACCATGACCGGAATTCCTGTCAATGACCTTCCCTCCGGCACGGTCAGCATTATAGGAATCCCTGTTTCTGGCCAAACCCTAAGCGTCGTTAATACGCTTGCAGATGTCGATGGACTGGGTGTAATCCATTTTCAGTGGCAAACCGACGGCATTGATATTAATGGCGCTAACGATAGTAGCTATATTCTGAGTTCATCGGATATTGGCAAAACAATCTCGGTAAAGGCCAGTTATACAGACACTTTCGGACAAATGGAATTTGTTAAAAGTGAAGCAACAGGTGTGGTAAAAGCCAATGTGGTTAACACTGTCAAGACGGCAATCATTGATTTGCCTGTAGATACTTTTTATGGCCTTATAAAAAACAAGGTCAGTATGGAGAGTCATATCGTCGCTATTATCGAAACCATTCCACCAATCGATAAAAGTGCATCTAACCAGAACAGTGTTTTACCGGGTAGTAAAATTAATTTAACAAAACACGATTTTATTAACGCCAAGAAAACCGTCTTTATCAATTCTGACGCGACCCAACAACCCCTCCCCACAACAAATAACACAGAACTGCACCACTCAACAAAGCACTCAACAAAGCACTCAAGCGCTAATCCAGTCTACGTTATTGAAATGGATCGTATTTTCAACCCCGTTGAAGAACAGAAATTATGGCAACAAATAGAAACTTTAAGACACTCTACTCATGAAAATGAGTTACAGACCATCAATGTCACTTTAATAACCGCCGTGACTTTAACCGCCGGCTTTGTAAGCTGGCTTTTTCATAATAAAGCCCTGTTAATCAGTTTATTATCCTCAATGCCATTGTTAAAGCGCCTTGTTAAATCACCCGTTTCTATACGCTCCAAATGACGCGTTGAATCCTTCCAACGAGCCATTGAAGCAAAACTATCTACATCCGTAAGATCGACGTCATCTGCAGTATTAATTTACAAAATTGCACGGTCTGTAGATACTGAATCAGAACTCGTTATCTACGCTGATCTGTTCCAGTTTCCATATCTCGTCATTGTAATTTGTAATGGTTCTATCGGTAGAAAACTTACCGCTGCCAGCACAGTTTAAAATGCTCATTTTAGTCCAGTTTTCCTGATCCTGATAAGCAGTTTCCACCCGTTTTTGGGCATCAATGAAACTACGAAAATCTGCTGCCGTCATCCACGGATCATTAGGACTTCTAATTGAATTTAAAATATCGTCAAAAAGCCCGGGTTCGAATTGGTTAAAATGCCCGCACTCCAGCAATTTAATAACCCGGTTCAAATCTTCATCCTGATCGATAATCGCATTGGGATTATAGTGGTGACTCATTTCTTCAACCTGATCTTCAGTCAAACCAAACAAAAAGAAATTATCATCGCCGACTTCTTCACGAATTTCAATATTAGCCCCGTCGAGCGTACCGATAGTCAAAGCACCATTCATCATAAACTTCATATTGCCGGTACCCGACGCTTCTTTTCCGGCAGTTGAAATTTGCTCGGAAAGGTCGGCCCCAGGACAGATCTTTTCCATCGCGGAAACCCGGTAATTAGGCAAGAAAACCAACTTTAATTTTTTACCCACGTCCGGATCGGAATTAATGACAACCGAGACATTATTGATCAGCTTGATGATTTTTTTCGCCATGTAATAGCCAGGCGCAGCTTTTCCGCCAATCAACACACAACGATCGGTCCAGTTCGCGGTATCGCCGCGCTTAATGCGGTCATACAAATGGACCACATGCAGCACATTTAACAGTTGACGCTTGTATTCGTGAACTCGCTTGACCTGTACATCGAAAATGGCATCAACATTAAAATCAACGTCATGCTCTAACCGTTTAAAATCAATCAGTTTTTGTTTTGCTTTCTGCTTGATTTCACGCCAGCGCTTACGAAATGCCTTATCTTCGGCATAAGGCTCCAGCATTTTTAACAAAGACAATTCCGTCAACCAACCCTCACCTATGGTTTCAGTTATCAGCTCTGCGAGCTCTGGATTACAAGCCGCCAACCAACGTCGGGGGGTAACGCCATTGGTTTTATTATTAAATTTTTCAGGCCAGAATTCATAAAAATCACGGAACAAACCTTGCTGTAACAACTTTGAATGCAATGCAGCAACACCATTAACCGAATAGCTGCCGACTATCGCCAAATAGGCCATTCTTACATGCTGCACACCACCTTCTTCAATA
>CAIKYI010000476.1 GCA_903831545.1 uncultured Methylobacter sp.
AAGGTCCTGTCAGCGTTTTTTAGATGGTTTATTTTACAGTAGAGTGTTTTTTCCTCTGTGAAACTCTCCCGAAGGATCGGGACAAGTTGTGTCTACTCTGTGAAACTCTGTGATACAAATGGTTACACAGAGAAACACAGAGGATTCACAGAGAGCCACAGAGTTTTTGGACAGCATGGTATAATATAAGGTAATATGAACAACCCAATTGGTGCGCCACTGGCTGACCAATTGACCGTACAAAAAGAAGATAATGCAAGTAATTGAAATATAGGTATATACAATATAGTTAAATGGAGAAGGAATTACCAAAAGGGTGGGTTGAGACAAACCTTGATAAAATTGTATTCCAAAAAAAGGGAAAGAAACCTATAAGATTAGAACCAATTGAATTCAAAGATTCTGTCCCTTATCTTGATATACATGCTCTTGAAAAAGGTATTTTCAGACAATTTGCGGATAAGAAATCATCTAATCTCATGGACGAGGATATGATTGCAATTGTTTGGGATGGTGCCAGAAGTGGCTGGGTATCAAAAGGAAAGTTTGGGGCAATTGGATCAACTTTAGCTGCTTTAAAACCAATCAGTGTCGATATTAATTATATTTTTTATTACCTGCAAAATAACTTTTCCCTTATAAATACAAATCCTCGGGGAATTGGTATTCCCCATGTTGATCCAACATTGCTTTGGAATTTGTTGGTTCCTCTTCCCCCTCTTCCCGAGCAGCAGCGCATTGTGGCCAAGCTCGATACGCTGTTTGGGCACCTCGATGCGCTGAAAACCCAACTTGAACGTATCCCACAGTTGCTCAAAGAGTTCCGCCAAAAAGTATTGACCCAGGCCGTAACCGGCAAACTGACTGAGGAGTGGAGGGAAGGGAGAGAGTTGGAAGAATGGCAAGATGTTGAGTTAAAATCTGTCTGCAAATCAATAACGGATGGTGATCATCAAGCACCTCCGCAGGTTAAAGAAGGAATCCCATTTCTAGTAATTTCCAATGTCAGTAAAGGTTTTTTTGATTTTGAAAGTATTACAAGGTTTGTTCCAAGAAGCTATTTTGAATCGTTAAAAGATACAAGAATTCCAAAGAAAGGGGATGTCCTTTATACAGTTACTGGTTCATTTGGTATACCAATTTTGGTTGATTTTGAAGGAGAATTCTGTTTTCAAAGACATATTGCAATTCTAAAACCGGACAATTCTAAAATTATTTCTTCCTTTTTGCAGATTGTATTAAGCTCAACAAAAATGATGGAACAAGCAAGGGAGGTTGCAACAGGCACTGCGCAATTAACTGTACCACTTAGTGGTGTCAGAAATTTTATTGCTAGTATTCCATTATTGGTCGAACAGCAAGAAATTGTCCGCCGTGTCGAGTCCCTTTTTGCCAAAGCCGACCAGATAGAAGCCAGCTACCAAAAACTAATAGCAAAAATAGAGCAATTGCCGCAAGCCCTGTTGGCCAAAGCCTTCCGTGGCGAACTGGTGCCGCAGCTCCCCACCGATGGCGATGCCCGCGATTTGCTGGAGCAGATTAAACGGGCAAAAGAAGGATCGGAGAAAGGTGGGAAGGGGAAAAAGATGAAGGTAGAGGATGAGTTAAGGATGGTGGCAGAAGATGGAGCGAGGTATGGAAAGAAGTAACTATAAATCCAATGAGTGATTATAAAATAACACATTACATAAAACAAACAAATCAAGAAAATGAAGATCAATTTATTACTCCTGAATTTCTGTCTATTGGCAGTGTTGTTTATTACCGATGCCTCGGCGCAGCAA
>CAIKYI010000477.1 GCA_903831545.1 uncultured Methylobacter sp.
CCGGACTCGCCAACGATCGCAATACTCTCACCAGATTTGATTATCAAATCTATGGATGACAAGATATGCAGTATTCCATCGGAGACAGGAACCGATTTACCAAGATTTTCCGTTACTATGACATCAGCAACGCTGTTTATGTCGCAATTTTGCGCAGAACTGGTAGAACTATTGTTTTTTATTGATTGAGTTTGCATAATGAGCCGTTTTTTATTTGCCGTAATAATTTCGTTGCTATCGATGACCGCTACGGCCAAATCTATTGTGGTATTGGGTGATAGTATCAGTGCGGGCTACGGAATTGAAGTAGCTCAGGGTTGGGTGGCGTTATTGCAGAAAAAACTGGATGACCAGGATAGCGGTCATAGCATCCACAATGAAAGTATTAGTGGCGATACGACAGCCGGTGGTTTGGCCAGAATTGATCAGGCCTTGACTTTGCACAAACCGGATATCCTCATCCTTGAACTGGGCGCAAATGACGGTTTACGTGGTCTGCCACCCGCCCTGATTAAAAATAATCTTGCCGAAATTGCGCACCGTGCCCAGAAAATCGGCGCAAAAATTTTATTACTGGCCATGAAAATCCCGCCCAATTATGGACAGCGTTATACTACGCTTTTTTACACGATTTACCCGCAATTAGCTAAGGAACTGGATGCGCCTTATGTACCCTTCATTATGGAAGATGTTGCCTTGAGCAAAGACCTGATGCAGCAGGATGGGCTGCATCCCAATGCCCTGGGGCAACCGGTGATTGCAGATAAAGTATGGCCGCAGTTGTTGCCGCTATTAAAATAACAAAATCTTGAACAAACAGAGAATTTTAGATGAAATCACTAACACTTGAAAAAGCCAATCTGATTATCCATACAGCAATCAATAAAGCCCGCAAATTAATCATGGAGCCAATTACTGTGGTGGTTTTGGATGAATCCGGGCATTTAAAAGCCATGCAACGGGAAGATGGCTCGACCATGATCAGGCAACAGATAGCCACTGCAAAAGCTTGGGGAGCCGTCAGTATGGGAATATCCTCAAGAAGTTTGGCCGCTGTGGCAACTGAAAGACCCGACTTTATGAATGCCTTGATGAGCATGTCGGAAGGAAAAATAATGCCTGTGCCAGGCGGCGTTTTAATTCGTGATACCAAAAATAATCTTATTGGCGCGGTCGGTATCAGCGGGGACATTTCCGATCATGACGAACGATGCGCGATTGCCGGAATTGAAGCGGTAGGATTTATTGCCGGGGTTTAAATAAAAAAGGCCAAGAAGATAAGCTTAGCCCGGTAGGTCGGGTTAGGCGCTAGCCGTAACCCGACACTTATCAGATGGCCAATCAATTAACAGACGGCTGCCTGGTAAAGTTTGGACCTTTAGGTTGAGCATTTTGTTGCAGACAGTGATAAGCCGCATTTTCATATTTGATGACTAATGACTGGGCATTTTCATGTTCAGCTATAAATTTTTCAGCTTCGTCTGCGGTCAAATCTTTCATTAAAAACTTGGCTATGCAGGTACAGGGCATAGCGTAGCGTTTAGCATCAATTTCTTTATTGTCGGAATGCTTAACTTCCCTTGGTACACATTGGTTGGCAAACTCCTGAACAAACTTGTTTTTTTGTTCGTCAGTGACTTTAACGTCATGAGAATGATCAAAAGGATTGTAAACGGTTTTAGTGGCTGTAGATTTTGTCGTTTCTGGTTGTTTGTCATCGGAACAGCCAACAACTGCCACCGCGATAATCAGGCAGGTTAAGGCAGTAAAAAAGCTTTTTTTAGTCAGGATAAGGGTTTTCATAAATTTAAATCATCATAAGGTTAAAGTTTATTTTAACTTTATCATTTAATTAAGCTGCGTTCTACTTCTCTTCTATTTTCATGGCGGGGTATTTATAAATACCGCTACATGTTACCCGGCTGTTTTCGTTATCATGAGCCTTTTTATTTATGACCTTCAGCCATGTCTTTTATTAACAACCTCTCTTGCGATTTCTCCACGCTACCCGAACAGCTAAAAGAAACAGTTATTGCCTCGTTGACAAAATGGGATGAGCGGGTTGCCGGCCAGGGTCTCACGATCAATCCAGGGCCTGAGTTTTACGTCGCTCTGGTTAAAGTATGGTGCTCGAGTTTGTTTGTTGCCGAAAGTTGTATCCGTAAACCTGAATTATTGGTTGATCTGGTCAATTCCGGCGATTTATTTTCTGCATATAATCAAAGAACCTACGCTGAAAAATTAGCACAACTGCCCGTAGTGAACCAAGCCGAACTCATGATTGAATTGCGCGCATTCCGGCGCACGGAAATGGTCAGGATAGCCTGGCGGGATTTGGCTGGCTGGGCAGATTTGACTGAAACGCTGACCGACTTGTCCCATCTGGCCGACGCCTGCATTCAATTTGCTTTGGATTTTTTGTATCAGGAAGCGTGTGAACTGCGCGGTACGCCGATATTGGCTGACGGTACGCCCCAGCAAATGGTGGTGTTGGGCATGGGCAAGCTGGGCGCGTATGAATTAAATTATTCTTCCGACATTGATTTGATCTTTGCTTACGCAGAAGACGGCGTGTTGCCGGATAGAAAAGAAACCACTTATGGCGAGTTTTTCACCAAAATCAGCCGTAATTTAATCAAAGTATTGGATGAAATCACCGTAGACGGCTTTGTGTTTCGCACCGATATTCGCTTAAGACCTTATGGCGACAGCGGGCCGATTATCATGACCTTTGACGGCATGGAGAACTATTACCAGACCCAGGCCAGGGAATGGGAACGTTATGCGATGATCAAGGTGCGGCAGGTTGCAGGCGATTTTAAAACCGGCGCGCAGTTGATGGCCATGTTCCGGCCTTTTGTCTATCGGCGGTATCTGGATTATGGCGCGTTTGAAGAATTGCGCTCGTTAAAAGCACAGATTACCCAGGAGTTGCGGCGTAAGGATCGCATGGAAAACATCAAACTCGGGCCGGGCGGTATTCGCGAATGTGAGTTTATCGGCCAGTCATTTAAGTTGATACGCGGAGGCACCGAAAAAGACCTGCAAACACGGGGGATTCTGGATGTACTGCAACTGTTGGGCGATCTGGAATTTCTGACACCCAAAGATGCCG
>CAIKYI010000478.1 GCA_903831545.1 uncultured Methylobacter sp.
CAATGACGATGACTTCAGCAGGCAGTGAGGATTGGGAATATACGGATACTAGCGCGCGTTTTAGCAACTCTCGGCGATTGTAGCTGGGAATAACAACAGAAATATTTATAAAGTTACCTATTCGATCTAAAAAAAGCAATTACCCTCGTAAGTCGCCAGATTATACCGAAGCCAGTGCCATGGATGGATTTAAGCTCGCCATCCATGGCACTGGATACCCGCTTCTCGGCGGGTATGACGAGCATTTGTATAATAGCTTAGCTTAAGGGCAACACTCATATTCCCGGTAAAAAAATCGCTGAAGTGTTAATTAACTTTTGGCTTTACAATCGACTTGGGTGTTTCTGAGCCATCGCTGTTGGCAGCATTTTTTTCATAAATTTGTTTTAAGCGGTTAAATGCAGACCATAAGGTTTTATCCATGACAACATGATTGCCTATCGACACAATAACCCGGGTTAATTCCGGTATCTTGTTGTTAGTAGACGCGATATAGATGGGATGAACATACAAAATGGTATTTCCCATCGGCAGTATGATCATGCGCCCCATTTCAACAATCGAACCGTGTTGATCCCATAACGAAAATTGCTCGGAAATTTCAGGATCCTGGTTAATCAAGGCTTCAACTTGTGCCGGGCCATTGACTTGAACGTCTTTGCCGAACTTGTAAACAGTAATGCCAGGCTTGTAATCCAGTCCACAGTTGGTTTTATCCAAAGATCCTGCAACCCCGATCATGCTTAAATTGTTTCTGTTAACCGGTGTCATCGGATTAATCAGCACAAATTCTTCGGTATCATTGCAGTTGCCAAAGTCCATGGTTTGATAATAAGGCAATACTGCCTCACCACGAACATTGGCTTGCGCCCAGGTTTCAGCCTGTTCATAAAATAATTCAGGACTCCGTTGGTGATACTTGGCATACACTTTCATTTGCAGATAATACAGATCACGCGGATAACGCAAATGTTGCTTTAATTCTGCGGGCATTTCATCCAGATTTTTAAACAAGCCCGGATAGGCGCTGCTGTAAGCCTGAATAATGGCGTCGGATGGATCTGAGATATAAAAATCAACATCGCCGTCATAGGCATCAACAATAATCTTGACTGAATTACGGATGTAGTTAAATTTTTGATGCCCTTCAAGAAAGTCATCGTCTGCGGGTTTGGAAACCGGATATCTGTCGGATAAGGTGTAAGCATCCTGAATCCAGTAGAAACGGTCTTTGCTAATTACCAGATAAGGGTCTTTGTCCAAATGTAAAAAAGGTGTTAGCGTACTGATACGTTCGGTGATATTTCTGCGAATTTTGACTTTACTCTGATTAGAAATATTGGGTGAAAAGAATATTTTTTCATCATTAAAGTAAAAGGCAAACAACGCTTTTCTGAACAGGGATGGAATTGGTACTCCGCCCTCACCGTGATAAGCTCCGTTGATGCCGGGATCAGAGCCGGCAATACCTTCAGTGCTGAGTAGACTGGGGACGATAACGTAATCGTAATGTTCCAGACCATAGTAGATGTCGGGGTGAGTGATGCTAAAGCCGACATCGGAATGCAGATTTAAATCGCGTAAATACCAGATTAAGGAATTATCGGCATCCTGGGCGGCGGGCGTAACTACCGCGCCATAGCCGTGGGTGTAACGTAAATGAATGTTTTCCCAGTTTTGCGCTTCTGGCGGCAATTTGGAGGTATTGATTTCCCTCGCGGCAAGATCGACTTGGCGGGTGTGGTCAAGAATAAAATAGCGGTCTTCATCGACAGACAGTATTTTGTAATAAGGGCGAATTTCCTGTAACTGTTTATAGCTATCAATGATGAATTCCCTATCCCAGACTGGAATATTCTCAAAGTGTTTTTGGGTGCTCCAGGATTCAATGTCTTTGGTCGCATCCAGTTTAATCGTCATATCAATGGTTTTGATATTATTTAAATCGTAAGCTGCCAGTGTCGAATCAATATTGTGCTGCATAAGCGACTTATTTGATTTGACCGGGTTTGGGTTGACTATGTATGTTTGGAGTAAATCAGGGATAAATTTAATTTTAGGCAACGCGATGGCGCATAAAAAGAAAGCCAGGGCGATTAAAAAAGGCGTTTTTATGCGGTGTTTTTCTGAAAAAATAAACAGCCCTGCTGTTACCGCTGTCGCCATAAAGGTAATAATTTGCAGCCAGATCAGCGGTAATTGATAGCGGATCTCAATGAACCCCGGCCCATAAAAAACCGGTTCGTGGCTATTGGTATATAGCAGCGTATACCGATCCAGCATAAAGCCCCAGACCACAAAGGCAACCACAAAACCGATTAGAACCGTTAGATGAATCTTGGCGCCGAGAGGGAACTCCGAGCTTTGATTGGGAATAAAAATATGTTCCAGCCAATATAAAATACCGACCATGCAGAAAATGAGCATGGCGGTTTCGAGTAATTCTTGTTGAATCAGCATGTAGGTAGGATAAGACAGCATATAAAAGCTGACATCCTGTCCGTACACGGTTTCGGTTACGCCTGAATCGCTGCCGAAAAAGAATAGCAGAGTTGTTTCCCATTGATTGTAAAAAGGGATGGCAATCAAAACAGCCAATAGCAACGATATCGGCGTGTATATTTTTGCCGAGCCACTCATAAATGTATCGGCAAAAAGCTGAAAGCGACGGCGTTTGTCGATATTGCTGAGAATCTCGTCCGGTGGGTTTATGCCCAGATAACGCGAAGCAACCCAGAAATGAAAAAAGAAAATTGCAAAAAAAGCCAGCGTAACGCCGCCGGAAAGAAAGAATTTATAAAGTAATTTTAACCAGAAGTAGACTTCAAGCTTTAATGATTCATACCACCACAGGTCAACAAACAGATCAAGAAAGATGAAATGGAAGGCGACGAATAAAAGGGCGGCAATGACAATGGTTGCGCCAATGAGCGCGGGTAAAAACTTCAGGTTCCGCATAGTGTCCTCTTAATGTAAAAGTTTTTCGGCGATGCTGATTTTGTGTGGTTTTTATACGGCATTATGCAATCTGACGCACACTGGTTGGTTATATTCTAACACCCAATAATAGGATCGTAATGATTTAGGCATGATGACAGTCAGTTCAAGGGTAAAAAACTGGGTTCTTACTGTAATTAAAAGTGATTAGGGTGACAAAGTGACATACGGAGCTATGAATTGAATGAATTCGTAGGACGCGTACGGCAAGTCCTGCGAGCAATAATGTCACTTAATCTCTATCAATGCTTAGCTTACAAAAGATCGTTAACCCTGTTCCAGGTTCCTGTCAATCCAGCCCCGACGACGCATCCACTTTTCGATTTCCACCACGAAAAAAACAATTGAAGAAAGTGCCAGGCAAATCAGCAGTTCACTCAGGCTCAATGCCTCTGTCTTAAAGATCGATTGTAAAACAGACGAATACAGCACTGCCATTTGTAGGGCAAAGGTTAACAGTACTGCACCCAGGAGCGGGATGTTGGTTAATAATCCTTTGCTGAAGAACGATTCATGTTTCGAGCGTATTGCTAATACAAGCCCCATTCGAGAAAGCGTTAGCACAGTGAAAACTATGCTTTGCCAGTGAGTGGAGCCTGAATAATAAGCCCAGCCCTCAGAGAATAAAGAAACCCCGCCCATTAACAGACCGATCCACAGTATATGCTGCCACATTCCCTGGGCAAAAATGTTTTCCTGTGAGGGTCTGGGCGGGCGTTGCATAATTCCGGCCTCTTCAGGTTCGACAGCCAGCGCCAATCCGGGCAATCCATCGGTGACCATATTGATCCAAAGAATATGTATGGGCAGTAACGGGATCGGTAAACCCAGAAAAGGTGCGAGAAACAGCGTCCAGATTTCCGCAGAATTACCGGTTAAAGAATATTCGATGAACTTGCGGATATTGTCGTAAATTCTTCGCCCTTCGCGTACCGCTGATACGATAGTGGCGAAATTATCATCCAGCAATACCATGTGCGAGGCCTCCCGAGCGACATCGGTACCGATTTTTCCCATGGCGATGCCAATATTGGCCGCCCGAAGCGCGGGGGCATCGTTGACACCGTCACCGGTCATCGCCACGAATTCGCCTTTATCCTGTAATGCCTTGACGATTTTTATCTTCTGTTCCGGTGCCACGCGTGCGTATACACGAACCTCTTCAACCTGTTTCTCGAATTCCTCAATACTCATTAGAGTCAGCTCGGTTCCTGTCAGCACCTTGCTGTCTTTATCAGCGATGCCTAGCCGTATTGCAATGGCGCGAGCGGTCGCAGGATGATCGCCGGTAATCATGACTGGCGTAATTCCAGCGCTCTTGCAAAGCGCTACCGCGTCTTTAGCTTCGGGCCGTGGCGGATCCATCAAACCTACTAAACCCAGAAAGCACAGTTCAGATTCGATCGTGTCGGCGGTCAGTATTAAGGGATGCTCTGGAAAATGACGGTACGCCAAGGCCAGAACACGTAGTCCATCGGCAGCCATTTGTTCGGCGGCGGCCAATATTTTTTCGCGCTGTAAAGATTGTTTTCCATCGGTGCCCCAATGACTGATACATCGTGGTAGCAAAGTCTCGGGGGCTCCTTTGGAATAGGCGATGACACCGCTATTTTCCTGATGAAGCGTGGTCATCAGTTTGCGCTCTGAATCAAACGGAATTTCATCCAGTCTTGGAGAGTTTTTGATGAGCTCAGCGCCTATATAACCAACACTTTCAGCGGCTATGTACAACGCGATTTCGGTGGGATCGCCCAGTAATTGGCCGTTATGGCTGCGTCTGGCGTCATTGTTCAGCGCAAGTGCCTGCAAAAGTCTAGGTGGAAAGTCAGTTGCAGAGCCTTTCCTGAAGCAATCTCCGACATAGAATGTTTCAGCATGCATAAGATTCTGCGTTAGCGTGCCGGTCTTGTCCGAGCAGATGAAGGTTACCGATCCCAAGGTTTCGACAGCAGGTAGACGGCGGATGAGAGCATTCTTCTTGACCAGTTTACGAGCGCCTAAAGCCAGGGATATCGTAGTTACTGCCGGTAGCGCTTCAGGGATTGCAGCCACGACCAGACTGACAGCGGTTAAAAACATCAGGATGGGGGGTTCGCCTCTAAGTAAGCCAATCACGAAAATAATTGTGCAGATGGCCAAAATCAAAAAGGCAAGGCGAATGCCGAAGTCTGCAAGGCGAAGTTGCAGAGGGGTTTTAGTATCCTTTTCTTCGCTAAGCAGTTTGGCGATTTTACCGATTTCAGTGTCCATGCCCGTGGCGATGACAATGCCAATGCCCCGGCCATGTGTTGCAATGGTTCCCTTGTAAGCGATGTTGAGACGGTCTGCGAGTGGCGAATCCAGTTCACGTATTAATGCGCCTGATTTTTCGATAGGCAAGGATTCGCCTGTCAGGGCGGCTTCTTCCACTTTAAGCCTTGCGACATCAAGCAGCTTCAGATCGGCAGGAATGATATTGCCCGCCTCAAGCATAACCAGATCGCCGGGAACCAGTTCATGAGCCATTATGGTTTGGGTGTGTCCTTCCCTTAGCACTTGGGCGGTGGGACTGGACAGTTGTTTGAGCGCGGCCACGGCTTTTTCTGCGCGGTACTCTTGAATGAAGCCAATGATCGCATTCAATACAATGATAACGCCGATGACGATAGTATCATTCACATCGCCGACCAAGCCTGAAATGATACAAGCCAAAATTAAAACGATAATCATGAAATCGGCAAACTGCCCGAAAAACATTCTTATTGGACTTCGGCGACGCTGTTCCTGAATAGCGTTAGGGCCAAAGGTCTCAAGACGTTCTTTCGCCTCATGATGGGGCAGTCCTGTTTCGGGATCGACTTTGAGCCAGGCGGTGGCTTGCCAGGATTCAAGTAGATGCCATGGTGGAGTAAGATGTCGGCTGTTTTGAATTTTTCGTTGCTTAGTCATGATTTAATCTCCTGAAAATCGCCTAAGCCAGACAGGGATTGTAAGCCTACCGGAACAACTGAGAGCCAGCATAAGATACAAAACAAGAGTGACGTAAGTACAAATCCCGCCAGGTTTCAAAAAATGGGTTCTTTGCAGGGGTAATGCCAACAGTTAGCGGGTGAAGTTTTTCGGGCAATAAAGCAAGAAGCTAGTCCAATAACTCCAGTTAAAATGATTGGACTAACCTCCTGCCGGTGATGCTTTGCTTTGCGGCTGTATTTGCTTTTATCGCAAAAAGTTTGGGCTTTGTTAAACAGGTGCGCGTACTTTGCGACCGGATTTTGCAGCGGAACGCTATCGGCTGCTTGCGGAATTTTACGTTTTTTCATCGTTTACCTCTTATAATAAGACAAGTTTGTGTAACAGACACAATAATATACCATTTTATAAGAGTACATAGCGCTAGTGAAATTTACAAAAGACTTTGATGTGATTGTGGTTGGCGGCGGCCATGCCGGTACCGAAGCCGCGTTGGCCTCGGCCCGCTGCGGGG
>CAIKYI010000479.1 GCA_903831545.1 uncultured Methylobacter sp.
CATGTTTCCGATACTCTTGGGATTCTTCTTTTGTAATTACCCCTGGACTCTCCGCAAACTTTCTAAAAAAGGCCCATGCAATGGTGAATGAGGCCATATGATATGCTTCACGATTAGTGATCGGGAATTTTTTCTTATGTGATGCAGCAGCCTTTTTAAACCAGTTTCCTGCGAGTTTGGCATTCTTTTCGTAATCCCCAAGAAGATACTGAATGAAGGCGATAAGACCGTTAGCGTATACTCCGTTGTTTGCCAATGTTTGGGCCTCACTCAATTCTTCAGTGCTTATATCTCCATAATTAACAGGGAAATAAACTCCGCGTTGATACAGAGATTCAGGTACTTCCCGTGGCGGATGCTCACCAGTAGAAACGACTAAGCAATTCAAATTTTGATGGTTATCAAGAGCATGTCCATGATTGTTGGCACGTTCTCTTGGTGACCGATTAGCCACGGCGCGCAAAAATTGCTCAGCTCTAACAGTAAATTCGTTTTTACGACTCGAAATTTGCGGATAAACAAAGTCGTCTACACAAAGCACACTATTACTAGACAACATAGCAAAACCTTCCAACGCTGGGTAGGTTGACTCCCAGCTGATTAAAGACTTTTTCGGGTCCCATGCGCCAAAAAAAGATTGAATGAGTTTTACGGTACTGCTTTTAAAAGTCTGCTTGGGTCCCACTAAAAAGATATATTCCTCAACAGGTAACCATATAGACACGACAGCACGAATAGCTGATAAAGAGAGCAGTAATCCCAAGTAATGGTTTTTTTCGGAAAACAGAAGCAGATTAAGTATTGATTGAATAGCTGCTTCTGTTTGCTCAGCAGAAGGCGTCTGTTCAGGCAAATGATAATACGGCATACTTGCAGGTAAGGCACAGGATATAGTGTTATCAATACCATCAGCGGTAACTGCGCCGTTTCCAAATAAGTACAAGTTATCGCCTGACTTACTTTTCGCAAATCCCGTATGTGAATAGGCAGTGGATAAGACTGCTTGTTTGCTAAATTCGTAGATAGCGCGTTGCAGGTGTTTCAATGTGGCACCTTTAGGCAGATCAATATTTAATTCGGCTTTTCGGCCCCAGTGCTTACTGAACCATACTCCTTTATCTAAATCTTCTGCGCTTAGAGTAATAGGATCTAAAAGATCACCTGTTTTTGTTTTTCCTTCGATACGATAAGAGATTTGTGTGTTGCCGTTGTCCAGTAACTTTTTGACTTCCTCGGTAATGATTGCAGTAAAATTACATAAAATCATTTTGTCATTATTTTCTTTATTGATGGCAACAAAGCAGTTGTCCTCAATTTTGTATTTATATGAATCCATAAAGCTCTCCTAATAATAGAGTATGCAACGAGCGAAATGCTCTTTGCGCTTTTTCTTTACACTTTTTGATTTTTGCTTTTTTACGCTCTCAATAACGCATGTAGTGCCGTTGAAAAATAGTTAAAGCGCTAAACAGTCGAAAGTATCTTAATGCACGTAATTAAAGCTAAAAACGCGATAGCAATGTAGTTCGAATCCACGATTTGTACGATTATGACGAGCCTAATTTAGAAACTGCCTCAAGGATTATAGCGGTATTTTGCTTAAAGTCTATTTAGTTCAAATCGGAAGCATTGATTTGAGGCTTGTTGACGCGTCATATTTATGGTCGCAGAGAAGAAAAAGTTCATATATTTTTCATTTATGTTGTCAAAATCGTACATTTCGACAAAGAACCAAAGCCACGAAAAGCGTGGTTAGTTGGCTTTAGTGGCTAGAAGTGTCATGACTATGGTCGCAGAGAAGACAAAAAAATAAAAAATATTTTTCAGATACATGCTGTCAAAATCGTGCATTTCGACTAAGCACCAAAGACGTGGAAAAGCGTGGTGAGTTGGTTTTAGTGGCTATTTGTACGGTTTTGACAGGGCATATATGCAATATTATGGATTCTGGCTATTCATGTAATACATACAATACACATTCATATACAAGACAATAGGCATACATAATCATTAACCAACAGTACATGGAACATCACATTAGAGTACTACCGGATAACAAACAACAAACAGTAATAGATTGAGTGCAACAAAATAACGTTAATAGTGCATGTTGTTTTGAGCTGTAAAATTCAATAAATCAAAAACTGTAAACAATCTTCGTAACATAACCACTACGGAGATCAAAATGATAGATTTTATAGACGCCACTATTCCATTTGAAAATAATGGAAAAATTTACAAAGGGTACAAAGTAACAAAAATGAAAGGTAACGATAGCAATAAGAAGTATTTTCCAAAATCGGTAAAATGTCGGTATGGTACATCTATTCAAGTTGTTTCAGTTGGTGAACACCATTTGCGCATTATCGGCAATCCGGCCATGTTTATTCAAGGTCAAAATGTTTTTGGCTCAGATAACATTAAAGCTTTAATGTTTAAGCTGGCTACTAGGGTTGCTAAGAGGCTTAAAAGCAATCCATCGGTAGAAAACAAACTTGATTGGAAGAATGGTCAGTTCGATGTTCATAGGCTAGACATTACTTACAACTTTGTTATGCCGTCGCATTCTTCGGTTTCAGAATGGTTAGATAAGGCGGTAATGTGCATAGGTTCTGGAAAGCAATTATTCTCAGCAAAAAGGGCATCAAGTTCAAAGCATTTTGAGACCGTACTTCTCGGAGAGTCATCGACGTACATCAGTGTGAAGTTTTACGATAAATATCGTCAGTTACTAGCAAAGCTGAAAGGTAATTCCGTAAATGAGCTTGATCCAGTAATGGCTGAATTGATCGGTTATTCCAAGTGTTTACTTCGTTCTGAGATCAGGCTGGGCAACCAGTACTTGAAAGAATTTAAGTTAACTAAGGGCTCTGCGTTGACATCTACGGTGCTCAGAGAGCATTTCTTCAATAAGTTGTTTAGAACGGCTTTTGGTACCAGTGAGATTCTGCCGGTAAAAGATGTTGCTACATTAGCTAAAGGAGAGAAACTGCAATATCAGCTGTGGTTGAAAGGCGGTGATTTAAAAGACCTGGTGTCTGAGTCTACTTTCGAAAGGTTGCGTAAAAAGTTACTGGAGATGGACCTGGATATACGCTCTCCATTTATGGATCAAGTCGAAGGCAGGTCGTTAGACAGTTACCTTCAACAAAACAACATCGCTGAAGCTCCAAGTTTTTTAAGCGGGACTCGCTGGTTGTTTGAACCGAAGTAATTGTTATTGATTGATTGAGTCAGGTATGGCTATCACCAACGGTAGCCATACTTCGGTACTTGGTGCCAGTTAACGAGTTGTTGGACTGCTGCTGTTGCTACCACGGAAAACGCAGCGGATGCCAATTAATAGGCTAATGGTTAATGTTCCATTAAATTACACTGTAAACAACAAAAATTTATTATCAAACCACCATTGTATATAGAACTTATAACTTCAAAACACTTAGGAACAAATCATGAAAAACACAAACGCAATAAACAGTAGTGAATCAAAAAAAGCAAAAGCAAAAAGGCTTATTGCACAAATTAGTGAAACCGGCGAGATGCTGGATATGTATGAATTTGTAGAGAATAAATATTGGCGGCAGTTAGGCTTAAATTCTCTTCAAAAATGTATCGATAAATATGAAGTTCCGTCCTACGACACATTTAGACGTAACTATAACGCCGCTGCTTACCAAAAAAAATATTTACCGGGAACAGAAGTTGGTGTCATAAAAGAAAGCGCTTTAAGAGTAATTTGCAAAAAAGAACATAGTGCGAAAATCAAACTAGCGGTTGCCCAAAAGATACTTAAAGCGGGACAAGAGCTAAATAATATTACCAAAAATGATATTGAGGCATTTATTAAAGGCTCAAAAATAGTGCTAGGTTCGAAGCAAAAAAACAAAGCATCAGAGTTTGCTCAACTGCTGGTAACTGATGAATGTTTCAATCAAATTGAAGATTACATTGAACAAAATAAAATGGGACCAAAAAAACGCAATGTTTTTTATAAACAGATTGGGCTTAAGGTTTGGAGCGAGTTAAAAAGCTAAGGCCTATCTGACGAACAAGCCACCATTCTTCGGCACAGACTAGGTCCGGCATTAGTGATAACGGGGTGGTTTTTCCACGACCACCCCGTTTATCTGGCGTCAACTTTTCTGGTGCTGCCGATTAGCATGAAGTGTATGCGAAGAATTACTATCGGCTATTAGCCTTGCACTGGCTCTGGCACAAACGGCGGTTGCGGCCAATGCCGACCATGAGCTGGACATCAACCAACGGGCCTTCCTGTATATGCCTTACATGCACAGCGAATCGCTGATGATCCACGAGGTTGCGGTTGCGCTGTTCAACCAGCCTGGTATGGAAGCAAACCTACAGTTCGAGCTTCGGCA
>CAIKYI010000480.1 GCA_903831545.1 uncultured Methylobacter sp.
AAACCTTGGCGCAGTTTAAAGCCCTACCGGCAAGTGCAAGGCTCTGCGCCTAATCATGCGTTAACCGAATATTATTTGGATGTTTTTCAGGTTGATCTAACTTTGGAAGGTTATCTTTTTTTGCAACAGAAAATAAAATCTGATGACCGATTAGCTTGGTTTTCGATTGACGATATGGTGCGAGGAGAATCAACTGACGGAAAGATCCCCTATATAAAAGCTTTGGTCAATGATTTTGCAGAGGGTGGTTTAGCACTTGCAACTGCGCTAGCGGCTGTACCTGACAGCTTTGCCTGCCATTATTTATTTCAGCCTTTAAAATACGGATTAACTTTGCCTATCGACTATCAAATGCCTTTGCAAGCTGGCGTGTTGGGTAAAGAAAAACCATTGCAGATCAATTTTACCGACAGGCAATTAGCCCTTCTATTAGGCTTGGCCTCGCACTTACGCGGATTTGAATTCGCAACCATTATAAAAAATATAGTTTTTCATCCATTTGGCTGGATTGAAGTTTTAAGCAATTCTGCTTTGCAAGCAGAGCTGATAAGTCTTACGGATTTATTTAAAAAAACTGACTTCATCATTGAAAATCACCATGATAATTTATTTCGCTTGTCGATAAGTCCAGATGTGGTTTATTTCGATGAAAGTCTGTTTTCATCTGCTGTTAAACAGGCCGATTTATCTGGCGTTCAAACAAAAATTCCGGTGAATATACATAGAAGATCTTTCAAAACGGCTTTTGGTATGGTGCAAGACAATACTGAAGAATTCAAGCTGACTCTTGAATTCGCACACAAATTAAAATCATTACTCGTTCATCAGTTTTCTACAGAAAACGATGATGCTATAAAAATTGAAGATACCTATAAAAAAGGGCTGCATAAGGAACCTAAGTTTTTAGCCTTAGGTTTGAGAAGTTTAATACGCCGCGAGGCCGGTATAATAAAGTTGGTTTTAAACTTTGATGTTATCTAAGTAAGTACTGGTTAACAGCCGGTGATACTCGTGAATTGACCGAGTGGTTTAGGCACTGGACGAATGGAGCTTGATTTATGACGGGCAATAAATAAGGGAGTAAAAATATGAATTCAGTGCAGCAGACGCCGGATGACGTTCTAACTTTCTGGTTCGACGAGATCACACCCAAACAGTGGTGGGCAACATCAGATGATTTAGATAAGGAAATTGAATCTCGCTTCGGTGCCTTGCACTACGCCGCCAGACATTGTGAACTTTATAGTTGGCGTGAGTCAGCCAAAGGCCGATTGGCTGAAATCATTATTCTCGACCAGTTTTCACGTAATATCTACCGCACCCATCCAAATGCCTTTGCCTACGACAGCCTTGCGCTGGCTCTGGCACAAACGGCAGTTGCCACCAATGCCGACCATGAACTGGACATCAATCAAAGGGCCTTCTTTTACATGCCATATATGCACAGCGAATCGCTGATGATCCACGAGGTTGCGGTTGCGCTGTTCAACCAGCCTGGTATGGAAGCAAACCTACAGTTCGAGCTTCGGCA
>CAIKYI010000481.1 GCA_903831545.1 uncultured Methylobacter sp.
ATGTTTAGCCAGCGTAATTACAACGCTTTTTCCCGTTTCTATAATTGCCGCTGCGGCCACCGCCGTAGCAACACCTTTAACGACCAACTCACCTTTAGAGGACTGGCTGTTTTCTTTGGTTAATTCCATTTTAACGGGTTCCATGTCCGTAGCTTGTATGTCTACAGATATATTTTTCATCGCACACCCTCTTCATTTCAAAAAAATTATTTAAGACAATTTTAAACTCTAAGTCAATTAATGTTTAAGCTAACATTTATTGTTACCCATCATTCTAAAAAACAGTTAGACTCAAAACTCGCGTTTTATCCCACACTTTCGACAGCCCCGCCTGAATCCAGATAAAAAACAGATAGCGGGTAAAAGCAAAGATAGGCAATCACCGGCGTTTAACAATCGTTCTTTTTAAGTACGGTACAGAGCGCACCTACTACCAATAGTTAATTTTAATATTTACCCCTGACCAGACTTTTTGAGTTTATTTACTGCCTTGGTTAAGCCTATCACTAACACTAAAAATAACGGTCTTATATGCCCCTATAAAATTTAATCCATGATCAAAATAAATTATGAACATTTCAAACGAAAACCTAAAACCTAACCCCAATCATCCGCCAGCCCACGTTTTGCTCATTGCATTTAAAAAGATCACGGCCGTGACAATTGCACTACTCGGTATTGGCTTAATTCTTTGGCTCGATAGCTGGCTCATGAGTCACGCCAACATGCCAAAACTCAACCGTGACATGAGCTTAGGACTGCTGGTTCTGATTGGCTTTCTGACCAGTTTCCATTGCGTAGGCATGTGCGGCCCGCTAATTCTCGGTTATACCGCAAAAAGCGCCAGCCAGGGGCACAAATCATATACTACCCACCTTCTTTACGGCATCGGTAAAACTTTTTCATACACGTTTATCGGAGCGCTGTTTGGCGCATTCGGCTCCATCGTGGCGTTTACACCTTACGCACAAGGCGCAGTAGGCGCTGCAGCAGGGATTTTTCTTATCTTGTTTGGTTTGCACATGCTGGAAGTGTTTCCCTCGCTAAGCCATTTTCAAATTAAAGCGCCGGGCTTTTTGATGCGCTTTGTCGGTAAGGAATACCGCAAGCACAGCAATCCCTTTGTAATCGGTTTACTGAACGGTTTGATGATTATTTGCGGACCATTACAAGCCATGTATATTATGGCCGCAGGCACGGGAAGCTGGACTGGAGGCGCGGCCATTCTGTTCTTTTTTGGCATCGGTACCTTGCCTTTACTGTTGGGTTTTGGTTTTCTCACCAGTTTGCTTTCGGCAAACCTGACGCCTAAATTACTAAAAGGCTCTGGCGTTATTGTCATGATTCTGGGCACCATCATGCTAAATCGTGGCTTGGCAATTACCGGCACCGGTGCGGATTTTAATACCCTGGCTACCCGCGTAACGCAACAGCTGTCGCCAACCGAGCCGGAAATACCGGTATGTGACACGGAACAAACCATCCACATGGACGTACTTAAAACCAGCTTCGAACCCAATAAATTCACGTTGTGCAAAGGTGTTCCCGTTAAGTGGGTAATTAATGGCAAGGCAATCAACGAATGCAACCAAGCTATTGTAATTCCACAATATAAGTTAAGATTCGAGCTTAAGGAAGGAACACAAATCCTGACATTTACCCCATCGGAAAGTGGCATAGTTCCCTGGAGTTGCTGGATGGGGATGATACCCGGAACATTCACAGTCGTAGACAAAGTAACTATGCCCAAACAAAATGAAACACCAGTTTCAGCGCCTGCAGAGCTCTCCCTTACTGACGTGGAACAACAATTCGACAACTTTAGCCATAAAGTCAAAGCATATTGGCAAAAGCTGGAGTCGTATTATCAAGATGTTCTAACTAAAAAATAAGCGCTTTACATTTTTTGACCGTCCCGAATTCAAGTTGTTTGTAAACTGTTTTTCAAGGCGTGTAATTCCAGGATTAAATATGGGGTGGGCAACAATGTAAAGTTGACGACCTTTCTCTAGCGCGCTTTCGGTGCAACAACCGGATTTCTGCATATGACCGACTACCACATCGGCAAAATTAGCGGCTTTGACCCTGAAATTGCCAAAATGAATCGATCCATGTTGGACTGGTAGCGTTTTTGAAAACACTGACCGATGAACGGGTTCGGTACGAAAAAGCCCCCTTCGATCATCCGGAGATTTTGATCCCTAATAGGCATCAAAACGATCAGACCTTTATAACTGCCTGTCTCAATGCACTGTATCCTCAACTGGCCAAAGACAAATTTTTGCTGCTTCCTGCGGTAGGCGCATCGGGCTCTGCAGTGCCGCTACAGCCGTTTAGGAATTATCTGACACCATAGGTTTTGCGGCATGTTTGCAAGATCGCGCGACAAGGTGCGCCAAGCAACAGGATTTGCTGAACACAGTGAAATGCATCATCGTTCGCGGTTGATACGCTTCACTGCGTTAAACATCCTATATATCGCTTACAGACAGCTAAAACCAAATCAATGCAGTTTTACACACCTGCCAATAAATCAAGTCCTGAAAATCATCAAAAAAAGCCTTTATATAGGTATCTTTACGTATTTATTTTACTTCGTAAACAAGGGACACTTATTCATAGTCTGGCATCCAGACAAACCCGAATAAAGAAACCAATGTAAAAAAAATTCCTATAAATTAAGGAAAGAAATATGGAATCATTAAAACTGGTACAAGAATGTAATGCTGTAAGGTTGCCTGAACAAAAATCCAAAAATAACAGCATTAATAATGACGATGATTTACTCGCGTTATTTCCACATGGTGCTGTTAAGCCCTTCATCAAAACCTATGCTTTAGTCAATCACTTTGAAATGAAAACTTGGGTAAATAACCAGTCATTATTTGAATAAGTACGGGAACTGCTGATGAGAAACTCCTCACTATTTTTTTTAGCCCTGACAAGCGAGGCTGTTGTATTAAGCCTGTTAATTGGACATGCTTGTTTTAGCGAAAAATTCCAGAGGGAAAATCTCCAAGAAAAGTCATCGTTGGTAAAAATACTGAAACTGACAGATCTTTGCCTTTTCACCGAAGCCCGTTATACCCGTCATTTGTCGCAAGCCGATTTGAACACGGCGTTCCAGGATTATCCACTGTCGCTTGAACATTTTCCGTCCGGTTCCTTCACGCAACCCCCTGAAAGAAATGCTGATCGGTTATGAGACACTGGATAGAAAAGCAGCGCTATATTATTGATTTCACCCTCTCTTCGTTGCTACGCAGAAAAGTGAAAAAACTGCTACCCCAAGCCCGGCCCATCATTCGCGACGAAATTTTACGAACTTACGATTCCATTTTTAATTGGCGGGGCGGGATGATGATCGTCATCTTTTCAGCGGCCTTGCTTGCTTTTGTTATTTTCGCCTGGGACAAAGCGTCAGGTTTAAGCGCCGGTGAGCGACGTGAAATCGGCATACTCAAAGCGGTAGGCTGGGAAACCTCGGACGTGATTCAAATGAAGTTCTGGGAAGGCGCCATGATCTCGCTGACGGCATTTTTCACCGGCGTAATCCTGGCCTATGTGCATGTATTTTTTACCGGCTCCATTGTCTTTGAACCGGCGCTGAAGGGCTGGTCGAGCCTTTACCCCAATTTCAAGCTGACACCTTTTGTCAATCTCGAACAATTGACGACACTGTTTTTTCTGACCGTGGTTCCTTATACCGTCGCAACCATCGTGCCCATCTGGCGAGCCGCGACTATCGACCCTGACTCTGCAATGCGCTTTACCGGAGAATAGTGCTGGCGTTTGTTATATGCCCATTAAACAAACGCTTACTATCGATTTGTCAGATAAAAAACTGGATTGGTGGGGGATTTTTTCCGTTTCCGAACCTTTAGCGCCTTTTATTTCAGAACAGGACAACATCGCTGCCTTGCTGGGCGGCAGATCATTGGGGCTGATTATTTTTAGTTTTTTTGGCTTTGGCGTGTCGCTGGCTTTTACACCCTGTGTTTTTCCGATGATCCCCATTCTATCCGGTATCATCGCCGGCCAGGGTTCCAAACTTACTACATCAAGAGCCTTTATACTTTCCCTGAGTTATGTACTGGCTTCGGCAATTACTTATACGTTTTTCGGGATAATGGCCGGTCTTTTCGGCAGTAACCTGCAGGTTTTTTTTCAGGATACTCGGGTTATCCTTCTATTCAGTGCAATCTTTGTGTTGTTGGGAAGTTCGATGTTTGGTTATTTCCATCTACAGATACCGTCTGTTATACAAACAAAACTGGTGCTAATCAGCTTCCGGCAACAGCGTGGCAATATTTTCGGTGCGGGCATGATGGGTATGCTTTCAGCCCTGACTGTCGGCCCCTGCGTCACAGCGCCCCTAGCCGGAGCACTGATCTACATCGGCCAATCCGGTGATGCCATGACCGGCGGACTGGCGCTGTTCTCCCTGGGAATAGGTATGGGCATACCATTGCTTGTCATTGGAACATCTGCGGGGAAATGGCTACCCAAAACCGGAACGTGGATAAATGCCACCAAAGCAATTTTTGGCATGGGCTTGCTGGCGGTTGCGGTATGGCTGTTGGGACGCATTCTGCCGCCGCTCATAACACTGTTACTTTGGTCGGCCCTGCTGATTATGCCGCTGCTGTATCTAAGTTGGAAAAAGCTTTGGAAAGGTTTATTGCTGGTGGCATTTACCTATACCGTATTTTTGCTTGTGGGGGTTGCGACACACACGCAACGTGATGCCATGCAACTGCTATGTGTCTCGGCCATTGTTTGCGAAGCGCCGACCTCGCTGCTTTTTCAAAAGGTCAGTTCATCTGAAGAGTTACAGCAAGCTTTGGCAAATACAAAAAGGTCAAGGGCGTTGGCTAATGCTTGATTTTTATGCCGACTGGTGTGCATCATGCAAGGAAATGGCACTCTATACCTTCAACGACCCCAGGATCAAACAGGCTTTAGCGCCCATTGTGTTAGTGCAGGCTGATATTACACAAAACCTGAAGTCAGATCAGATTTTACTGCAACGCTTTAAGCTGATCGGTCCACCGGCAATACTTTTATTTGACCCCGACCAACAAGAACAAAAAGCTTTTCGGGTTATCGGCTATATCAAAGCGGATGATTTTTTGAATGTGATAAATAATGC
>CAIKYI010000482.1 GCA_903831545.1 uncultured Methylobacter sp.
CACTTGAAACCACTATAAAACCCTTAAAGCCGCCACCCCACAGAAAAAAACCCCAGAAACAAAAAAACCGGTACCTCAATCCCTGAGGCACCGGGTTATTGTTAACTTGACCCGATCTGCTATATCGCCAAGTTACGACGACGCATACCGGCAAAACCCGCCAAGGCAGAACCGAACAGCCAGACCGCGCCTGGAACAGGAACCGAAGTGACGGTCAGTTCATGCCAGCCTGTACCGTAAGCTTTACTTACCGCCTGTACCCCGGTAGCCAGTGTAGTTGCTGTTTTGGTTTGATAAGGACCGCAATTAACCAAATCAACACAACTGCCTCCGATAGCCAGAATATAGCTACCTGCAGCCAAATCGAGAGTTAAGTCTGTCCACAGAAAACCATCAGCGTTAGTACCTGAAGAAGCACCTGCAGAACCTGATCCTACTAAATCACCATTACCGTTAACCCAACCGCTGATGCCGGAGTTTGAATACCCAACAATACCACTCACGCCACCTACCGTTAAGAAATTACTGTTATTGGTAGCAGATGGCGCGGCAACCTGATTAAACCCCATCTGATTATTACTGGTACCACCCGCATAACCATAAGATAACGGGCTTTGCGCAGTGACCGGATTGTTGCTAGAACCACTGCTGGTAAATGCGCTACCAGTCAACGACCAAATGGTGAAAGCGGTATGAATGGTTTTATCCAGCACCATCGGGGTATATTCGTTATAGACAGTACCAGCATTGTTATTGCCGCTTGAGGATCCGGCTACATTGCGGAAACCTATAACTTCATCCTTGATTTTGTAAGTTCCACTATCTGTAACATTAAGTTGCACCCAATCTACAGCATGCATCCAGCCCAGATCGATAGCCATATCAGCCCAGGATTTTACAGTTGTGTAGTCGTGATAAATAGCTGACTGTGAGGCGCCAGCCGTTAAAATATGGCCGCCTGCGTTATTCATGCTGGTGCCAATAACGTTAGTTCCCAAACCATTCGTGATAGTGTGAGTAGCTGTAAATGTTTCTGCTGTTGAACCAACACTAACTGCACCCGCTTGTGTAGAAACACCTGCCAAGGCAGTTCCGGCAAGAATGATTGCAATTGATTTTTTTAAGTATAGTTATCGATTATTTTCCTAAATAATTATTAAATGCAAGTTGAGTACATCCCCGGATTAAAGAATACACTTGCAGCTATCTCCCCTTTCTTTAAGAGAGAACAACCCGGCCATCTTGTTAGGCTCAAGATCCGTAGCTTTCCGAGCCCGCCTCACGACGGGGGTGGCTAAAGAGCGTTGCACTCTATGTCAATCCATGGCGGGTAACTCATCCCTGAGTTCAAACGAGGAGGCCACCTGTTTGAAACCTGCCTGCAATTTATAAGGCAAATTTAATACCACTTATTAATATAAAATTAAATAACCATTAAATACAATAAGATAACTATTAAATTGCGATAACAGCCGTTCCAATTAGCCTAGTTTTTTTAAGTAAACACAAAATAACCGTGTTATTTAACCTATACATTTTAAAAAACAGGTCATATCCCCCATGTAAACAAAAAACCGCATAGCCGAAATCGACACAAAACTCCTTAAAAATGCACCATGCAGAACATTGGCACTTAATTTGCTGATATTTTTTTATGTAATTTTAAAATTACATATTTTGCAAATTAACAGCCAGGAAAAAGCCAACCCCGTTGAGAGGCGGGCACGGAAAATGCGAGATCTTACCGAGATGGTCGCATCACCCCGGCATTATTAACCATTTATCTACAGGTATTTTTAATGTCTTTTACAAAAACCAAATTGGCCAAAGCGGTTGCTTTAACACTGGCAGGCGCGGCTTTAACTGCCGGCTCTGTTTCTACTGCTTCGGCGTCTTCTACAACGATGTATAACACTTTTCATAACCAAGGCACCTCGCCCTGTGCCCCTTGCGCTACAGGTGCAACTGATGGCTGGGTATGGGGTGATGGCGCCAGCGCAGATGGAACGCCCACAGGTACAGATACCATTAATATTGCTGGAGGTGGCTTTGGTTGGGTAGGCACTGCCGCTACTAACAAAACCCCTATGGGTTATAAAGGCGGCACAACGCTAAATTGGGCTGTTGATATGACTGCTGCAGGTGACACTGCCGAAATATCGAATGCTGATTCTATAGCGCGTTATAACCTGTCTGCAGATATTGACACAGCCAAAGGCGCCTGGAGCGATACTGCAGGAGCAGGTGGCTCACAAGGCTGGAGACATGATGTCGACTTTGGTTTATTCAGATCCGCTGCGGGCGGCTTGGTGACCCTTGATGTAATTGGTGTCAACCATCCAGTTCCTGATCATTATGGCTTTACCATTTTTAAAGGCATGGATATAAGTACCGTAGCAGCTAACCATCATGCCGGATGGAATCAAGGGAACAACGCAAGCGGACTATCTAATACCTCTCTACCAAATGGCAATTCCAACTTTTCCGGGCTAACATCAGGCACTACCGCAGTTAAAAACGCAGCAGCTATCGCCAATATCGTGGCTTATAGTGTAGGCGGCGCCACACCACAAAACATCAGTAACATCAGCTTTAACGCAGAAGCAGGTCAAATCTATACTATCGTATTGGGCGGCTACCGTGATGGTAGTACTTATGACACCTTGGACGGTTATAAATTAAACATTACTACTTCTGCAGTCCCCGTCCCTGGCGCAGTCTGGTTATTCGGTTCAGCCATGGCCGGCTTCTTGGGCTTGCGTCGCAACAAAAAACTCGCTGCTTAATTCTTTTAAGCACAACCGCTGCTTAGGCTTTACCAGACCCACCCGGATTTCTTGTCTGGGCGGGTTTTATGCTCACGCTGTACACCTCTCCTTACTTATTAACCGCATTTATACCGGCTTGCCAGAAACAACATTGTCGGGTTTTAAAGAGTAAAAAATCAAAAAATAGAACTGCGGCATATCACCTACTCAACACAAAATATTGCGGCATTTCACACACTTTTTATTTTGGCAGACACATCCGTTACCCACCAAAGCCTTTAAGGACAAGCTCTTAAGCCACATTGGCGCAATTTATGCTTTATCTATTTCGATTTAGTTGATAAATATCTTTTAAATCTCTTTTAACGTTTTGAGTGAATAAATATTCGCTTTGGCAAAACAATCCTAAAAACCCTGCCGGAACGGACTTTGGCAGGGTCTTTTAAAACCTATTCACACACTTGAGGACATACAGATCATGGAAAAATTATTGGTTATTGCTGCCACACTGCTAATCTCCAGCCAGGCCAATGCGGCTGCGGGCTGTAAAGCTTCGGATTTAAACGGTAATTACGTAACTTACCAGGCCGCCATTAATCACCATTTCCATACCGGAAAATGCGAAATCAATATTAACAAAGGTCTGTTAACCGGCCACTGCGCGTTTGACCCCAGTACTCCCGGGGTCGAAAACTACAATGGGCCGGTTAATGGCACCGCGACCATCAATACCAATTGTTCAGCTGTTATGACCATGAACTTTGGCCCGGTCGAATCAAGCTTTGACATTCAGTTTACGGCCGACAAAAATTCGTACATTGGTAAATTTGAAAATAATTTTGGGGTTCAAGGAACATCTAGCGGCACACGTTATTCGCCGTTACTTCCTGCAACCCCTGCTCCCTTGTTTCCAAACGACGATGAGAGACATGATAGACATGACAGACATTAAAGGTTTTGCTGCCTGATTCAGAAATATACCTTTATTAGCGGCAAGCTCTATTCCAGACTCATCGCTTTAAGTGGTAACAGGCAAAGAATGATTAAATGCCCTTACGGGTATTTAATCATTCGTTTTTTGATATTCCAAGCATGCGCCTCAACATCATGCTGACATAAAAGCCTTTGACACACCTGCAAAAGCACCTAAAAATCAAAATAAGTGATAACAGTACTTTTTACTGTTCAGGAATTAAACTGGCGTTATTTATATTTATGACCATTTTTGAGGATAACAACGAAGTGCCAGATCAAGCCACACTACCTTTTGGCAAAGACCAAGAATTATATGCCGATAATGAGTTATTTCCGTCCAGCAAGAATGAACGGATAACCAATCGTTATGTGCGGGACGATATTTCTGTCGCCCTCTGTGAGATAACGCCAATCAGCTATGGCAAAGAGATTTTTATTGATTTTGTTATCTTGAATAACATAACCGGCAGCGGTATGTCCTTTACCAGCGCCCATGATATTTCTACCCGCAAGAAAATCATTTTAAACATCCGCTTTTATTCGAATACGACCTTTAAAATTCACGCCAGTATCGCCTATCGAACCAATACCCCGCCTTATCTATATGGCATAAAATTTGACAGCGAGAATTATGATCTCAGTCAGCATTTATCAGAGACACAGCTTGGTTTTCAAATGACGTATTAAACATTAGTGCGATCCCAAGCGCTAAGTCACTGACATTATGTGTGCCGTGATTCCGGCAGATCGAGAGTTGGTCGGACCCTTTAGAGCCCTTAGCGAAACCAGATTATATGTATGTGTTTATAAACCACCATCCATGGTTTCTGGATCTCGGCACAAATCTGTCTGGAACAGATTTACATTTACACGAAGAGCGGCAGGCTGGATAGCCTGATGTGAATCCATGCCGAGATGACGGTTCATTTTATCGCCGCCATAATGCACTTTATTTTGGCCAACCCTACGCCGAATAACCGAAGGCTTTAATAAACGGTTGCAACTCAGAAATAATCGGCCCAAACTGCTTTTCGTAATGCTTCCAACGCGCCACTGCGCTGCTGTAAACAGGTTGCGAAACGGCTGCAAAACTGGGCGTGGAAATATAACGCCCCTTAGCCCGCTCATGAAATTGTTCTACGCCGGCATGCCAGGGCAAGTCTAAAAACTCAAAGACCCGCCGGTAAGTCGTTTCAAAATCGGCAACCGTATCTTCGTAGCGCAACTCCAAATACGTCGGTTGAATAGTGCCCCGCAATTTCAACCAATAACTCATCACCGCCGCATATTGTCTGGCTATGCCTTCCCAGGACAGTAAATTAACGGTCGCAGGTGCCGGACTAAAGGCCTGCATAAAACAACTGACACAAATATCGCGTGGATCGCGTAACGCAAACAAAATCTTGGCTTCCGGAAAAATCACGCTGATGACACCCACATCCATAGTGTTTAACGCATTCTTGTCAACCACCTGCTTGTGCATCACTTCCGAACCATACTCTTCACGCATACGCCGCCAGTAAAACTGCCGCAACTGTTGTATCCCTGACACCGACAACGACTGTAAAGCCGCTGCGTGATCGCTGCCGTTACCGCAAAGTTTTTGCAGCTCCTGGGTCAATTCATGAACAATACTGCTTTCGTCAGTGGCTATAATTTGCGGATGAGCGCCCAACACCTGTTCGGTCAAGGTAGTACCTGACCGCAAAACACCCATCAAAAACGCCGGTACCGGCAAGCCATCATTGCACAATTCAGCCACCGGCCAGCGTTGTAAAAGTTGCCGGGAAAAACTTTCGCTGTTGCGGACCAGGGTGTCAAACAAATGCTCACGTTCGGCAGGATGTTGCTTCAATGCCGCATAATTTCTGGCTGCAGACTTGGTCAAAGCGGCAAAAGCTTCTTCATAGCGCCCCAGTTTATCAAGAATGACGCCTGCCTCCAGATTGGCCCTTGCGGTTTGTTCTGGGTCGGCGTTACGGGCAATAACTTGCTGTAGCCGTTGTAAAGCCGCGTCAGTTTGGCCGGTCTTGTCTTCAATCAACGCCAGTAAAACATGACTGCCAGGGTGCTCCGGCAAAAGCTTGCAAACCTGCTGCGCCAGCGGCAGTGCCTCGGCATTATTGTTAACCCGGGTCAGACACAGCACCAGATTATTCAAGGCAGACGCCGACTCCGGCGCCAAGGTCACAACCAGTCGCGCCAAACGCTCGGCAGCTTTTGCTTCTCCCCAATAGAGCAACTGGGCGGATAATTCCTGCGCCAGACGGGGATCACGGGTTTTAAGAGCTTGCCGTTCCAGCAATTTTGTTGCCTGCAATAAATAAGCAACGCCTTCTTTAAGGCGCCTTTGCCAACAAAGCGCTTGCCCAAGGCTGGCCAAAAAATATGCGTCAGCCGGTTTGGCTTTATGTAATTGCCTAAACCATGATTCCGCCAGGGCAAAATCGGAATTGGCTACCGCTTGTTGGGCGTACTGCTGCAAGGTTGTAATGTCGGTAATCGGGCTATTACCCTGTAGATTGCCAGTGCGGGCGCAACATGCCTTATATTTTTTTCGGCTGCCGCAGGGACATGGCTCATTGCGGCCGATTTTGCTGGTAGCAGTTTGGGTCATGTGCGACGGCGACCGGCAAAACCAAGACCGGCTATGGCACTGCCAAACAGGTACAACGCACCCGGCAAGGGGACAGGTGCAGTATTAATATCACCCGTATGCCAGGCCAGCGAATAATCCCAGGAGAAATTGCCGGCTTCGCCTGACTTTACCAACAGTTGATAGTTGTGCCCCGTTACTAAATTTGCCCAGATATTTTCAGTATTATCCAGGGTGCTGTTAGAAAAAGCCGAAGTCGTCTGGGTCGTTTCGTCAAATAACTCCAGATTCAGGTTGTGTAAGGTTGTGGTTAAATTACCGTTATTTGCTACGCCGATATTCCAAACCAAAGAGGCCGACAAATTGCTATCTGCGCTTGCACTGAATTTATAAGTTGCAGTCTTATTGCTTTCGGAAGCTCCGCCAAAAGACGCATCATAATCAAATCCGTTCTGGGCAATTGCACCAGCGTTAACCCCGCCGTCTTCCTGACTGTTTTGTTCGCCTGCCGCGATAATTTGATAACTGTGCAACGCATTGACCTGCCCTGCCCCAAATCGATCGTCCAAACCGTTAGCGGTCTGATGACCTGCACTGCGGTAATCAGTGATATTGGCGACAGTAATACCATTGTTTGTCGCTCGATCGGCACCTGCCATCAA
>CAIKYI010000483.1 GCA_903831545.1 uncultured Methylobacter sp.
ATCAAATCGATATGAGCAACTTCGTTGCCTTCGCCGATTAAAGATTCGCCTACGCATAATTTATTGATTTTAGCCATGCTTAATGTCCCCTGTGAAGAAAAAAATGAAAAAATTGAATCAACTATCGACATTTAAAATGTCCCCTTATTTGTTTTAAACAAATACTTTTTGAAGACCTATTAGTAACAATAGTGTTGCTAATTAAGATCCTCTAAAAATGTCGCTAATACTGTCGCCACGATCATGTCAGCTGTAGTACCCGGATTTATACCGCAAAATTTAAACTCCTGATCCAAACAATAAAGCATAGGCTTTAATTGTTCCGGATTATCAGTTTTTGACAGCTCCTCACTTAAAAGTGCCATTTTAGCGGCAACAAACTCAGTGTACTGATTTCCGTATTTCCTTTCGATATGACTATCGGAAAATTGACTTAGCAAGTCAGCATACACTGATGTTGCCGCCCAATTCCGATCGCAAAACCTATTAGAAGCGGCATTATACCTCATAACTGAGAAATTAAAAACATCTTCATACTCGGTTAGATATTGAAGCGCGATACGATCTTTGTCACTGGCTATTTCCATGGCCTCAAGTAAAGTAACTGAGGCACTGCTGTGTACATCTTGCAGGTCGGAGCTACCCAAGCCACCGGGTGATGCCAGGGTTATCGCTTTAAAAACCCAATCAGCATCTTCAATTGTGGTATTTTCAAGCACCCAACCGAGAGCTTGCCTTAATGTAAAACCAGGCAATTTTTGACTGGACGCCTGTATTAATGGAGCACAGAGTAAAATAATACCCAGATTGGTGTTGCAGCCCACAGCTTCACGCGTTGCCTTGACTGCATAATAAATTTTTTCACCAAGACGATAAGCGGGATTACAAATCGGCTCTGCGCTGACCTTGGCACTAAGAATAAAGTCGGCGACAGACATATCATGGCCTTCGGCATAAACGCTGACATTGCCGGGCTTAAAAGCCATCACATCAACTTCGCAAGCCTGAATATAGAGATCTTGAAGTTGCATAACGTCCATAGCCATCATTTCTTGCTCATCTTGCGAAATAATAAATCGTCCACCATAAGTTCCGCGACATTAATATCACAAACGCTTTCCAGACCTTTCCAGGCCGGTATACTATTAACTTCAATGACTGTGCAGTTCCCTTTCCGGTCACGAATGATATCAACCCCGGCATAATCCATAGCCAATACCTCCGTCGCCTTAACGGCCAATTCAACCATTTCAGGCTCCAATTCAATCAACTCGCAAGTAGCGCCTCGGGCAACGTTATTCAGCCAAAAGCTGCCGCGTCTTCGCATCGCTGCAACGGCAATACCGTTAATTACAAAGACACGATGATCTGAAAAACCAATACCATCACAATGAACAAATCGCTGTAAATAGTAAACGCCATGACTACTGGTCAGCCATATCAGGTCGGTCATTTTTTCAATGCGGCGTATGCCTTCACCCTGAGAGCCAAACAAAGGCTTGCTAATAAGTAAATTGCCCTGCATTAATTCAACTTGTGCAATATTCAAGGCCTCTTCCCGGTCACGTAAGACCCAGGTCATTGGCGTAGGCAACCCTGATTGATGCAGCAAAAAGCTGGTCATCGCTTTATCAACGCTGCGCTCTACAGCATGGCCGTCATTGTAGACGGGAATGCCCATTGTTTTTAACGCATGCAAAAAATCCAGATACAACACAACCTCTTCCAATGAGCCGCCTGGTACTCCGCGGACAAAAACGGCCTCGGGGAGGGTCTGCTCAAATCCTGGAATGTAAACTGGTAATTTGCCCTGCTCAATTACAAAACGGCATTGGGTTAGCGAAACATAATCACAACAATATCCCCGACGGGCAAAAGCCAATTTTAATTGCTTGCCATGCCAGCCGGGATCATCAGTAAATATTGCAATACGACCCACGTTGATTTGCTAAGCTCCGAATGATTGATCCAGTAACGCATTATCCAGTTTACCTGCGCGAAAACTTTTACCAGATTCTACTGCTGTCACGATAACGCTGGCAGGACTGAATAACATCGCATCAATTTTGAAGAAATCATATTCATATTGTTTAAAAATCTCTGCAAAC
>CAIKYI010000484.1 GCA_903831545.1 uncultured Methylobacter sp.
AGCGCATGCCAGCCATTTCAAATGGCACTTCTTCCGTCAATCTTGTCATAACAAGTTCTTCTGATTAACCCATTGTTAAGTTATACTCGCCAGATACTTCAAGCCATCTCAAGTATCGCAGTTAAATCCAGCGAGAAAACCCACAATATTACAACGTGTTGTTCACACTATGCGATTAATTTTAATTAAATTTTTATTTATCTGTTTTCTAAGCCTGTTTCTTCAAGGCTGTGAAACGCTTAAAAGCCTCACCTCCAGCGACTCTGATACCACTGATGAGTATGCCGACTGGAATGCCGAAAAATTCCGTAACCAGGCTAAAACGTCGCTGGATGGCGGCAATTACGACAAGGCTATCAAACTGTATGAAGCGCTTGAGTCCAGATATCCTTTTGGGGACGAATCGGCTCAAACACAGTTGGATATTGCTTACGCTTATTACAAAAATGGCGATCCTGAAGCGGCAATCGCTGCCGCCGACCGCTTTATCAAAATCAATCCACGTAGTTCCAGCGTTGATTATGCTTATTATCTAAAAGGTCTGGTTAATTACAATCGTGGTATCGGTTTTATCGATCGCTTCCTGCCAACGGATACTTCCCAGCGCGACCCCGGCACGGCACATGATGCCTATGAAAATTTTGCCGAACTGATCCGTAGATTCCCCTCCAGCAAATACGTTGCAGATGCCAGACAACGCATGATTGCACTTAATGACAACATGGCGATGCATGAGGTTCATGTCGCACGCTTTTACATGAAGCGCAAAGCTTATGTCGCAGCTATCAACAGAGCATCATCTGTCATTGACAAATATCAGCGCACACCGGCAGTTCCCTATGCTTTGCAAATTATGCAGGAAGCTTACACTCAACTCGAGTTAACAGATCTTGCCAAAGATACTGCCCGGGTCTACGAATTAAACTATCCTAATGGCCCGCCAGTACCCGAACAAAAAGACTCCACCTTTTCCCACAAAGTTTGGGATTTTATTGGCCTGGAAAAATAATTCAGTGGAAAGGCTAAAGGTAAAGAGTAAAAAGGTTTAGCATCAAAGCTCAATACAAATCCACAGGGTCAACATCCAGCGACCAGCGCACTTTTTTTGCCTGCTTAAGTTTTTCAATTTTTGGCATCAAAACATCAAGCAAGGCATGCAATTCGGGGCGCCTGCTGCTCTGAAAAAGTAACTGATAACGGTAAAGCCCTGCGCGTCTGGCCATAGGCGCGGCAACCGGCCCCAAAATATGGGTGTGTCCTTTACTATGCTCCGCTGCCAGCAAAACAACCGCCTCCAAAAACGCTCTCGGCATCTGAGTCTCTGCTGCCTGCACTCTTAACAACGCCTGATAGCTGAACGGTGGTAAAGATGCCTCTTTGCGCTCAACCAGCGCTGCTTTGGCAAAACTGCTATAGCCCTGAGCAATCAATGTTGTTAATAAGGGATGATCCGGCTGCCGCGTTTGCATAACCACTCGGCCCGGTTTTTCAGCCCGACCGGCACGACCTGAGACCTGCACAATCATTTGCGCCAATTTTTCCGAGGCATGAAAATCAATACTAAACAGCCCGCTATCCACATCCAGTATCGCCACCAGCGTCACATTGGGAAAATGATGACCTTTGGCCAGCATTTGCGTGCCCAGAATAATATCTACGTCACCCTGATTAATTTGTTGTAAATAATGTTCCAGAGAGCCTTTACGCTGCGTTGAATCCCGATCCAGGCGAACAATCACTTTATCGGCGAACAATTCCGCCAATACTTTCTCCACCCTTTCCGTACCCAGACCCAACGCGGTTAATTCACCGGTTTTGCAGGCAGGACATTGTTTAAGCAAGCGCTGTTGCTGTCCGCAATGATGGCAACGCAATAATCCTTCGTCAAAATGAATCACCAGATTGGCATCGCAACTCCCACAACGCCCAACCCAACCACAACTGTGGCATATTAACGTCGGTGCAAAACCACGGCGGTTTAGAAACAATAAAACCTGTTCGTTTTTGTCCAGCGTTCGACGAATATCTGCAATCAGCCATTCAGATAAACCCTCCTGCATTCTTTTGTTTCTAATGTCCAACAGTTGCAAGACCGGCTCTATTGCGCTTCCGGCCCTTTCCGGTAAATGCAGCAACCGGTAACGCTTGTTATCGACGTTATGCAGACTTTCCAGGGCAGGCGTAGCAGAACCCAATAACACCGGTATATTTAAAAACTTGCCACGCACCACCGCGACATCGCGGGCAGAAAATCGAAAACCTTCCTGTTGTTTAAATGAAGCATCATGTTCTTCATCTAAAATAATCAGTCCTAAATTACTTACCGGCGTAAACAGGGCTGATCGCGTACCCAATAAAATCGAGCATTCCCCCCGCTGCATCTCAAGCCAGGCACAAGCCCTCTGCCGATCGGTTAATTTTGAATGTGAAATGGCAATGCTTACATTAAAGCGCAGCCTGAAGCGCTCTTCAAGCTGAGGGGTCAGGGTAATTTCCGGTAACAACACTAAAACCTGTTGCCCCCGCTCCAATACAATGCGAATAAGCTGCATATAGACTTCGGTTTTGCCACTGCCGGTCACTCCCTCCAGTAAAAAAACACCAAATTGCCCCAGGTTTTCACTTAACGTATCTAGCGCTGCTTGCTGTTGAGGGTTGCAATGCAGGGCATCGCTCTTAATGACTGACCCGATATTGCCCTGGATTGCACCCAAGGCTGAAGGGGTTCCCGGCACTGTTTCAGAAAGCTGTAGCAGATTTTTGTCCAGCAACTGCTTCAGAGAAGACTTCCAGTTCGGGTTCCATAAGGAAAGCTCCACTTCAGACAAACTGATTGCATGGGCTTGAAACTTTTCCAGCACACCTTTTTGCTTTGGTGCCCGCTTCAAAAGTTGGCTATCAAAAGCCTTGCCCTGCTCAGTCAAAGTATAGTGTTTTTGTGTTTGAACGACGATTGCCTTACCTCGTCGCAATGCCACAGGAAATGCCGCACTGAAAACCTCGCCCAATGGATGGTGATAATAACGACTTGCCCAATGCAATAGCGCCAAGTCTTTTGTTGATATTAACGGGTGCTCATCCAGTATCCGATTAATGCGTTTTAATTTAACAACATCCATTTCAGTATGCTGAACACATTCAACCAGAAAAGC